>NZ_JBTLMO010000009.1:0-223164 GCF_054462255.1 Streptomyces sp. SD15
AGACAGCTCCCACCCCACCGGAGGTCTTCGCCACGTTCAAGACCCGACCAGTGTCAACAACGCTCGTGATCAATACACCTAGGCACTGTCGAAGCCCTCCTCGAGTGCCGCAAGGGCTGGGTCGAGGACAATGTCCTGGGCGCGCGCCTCGATCGTCGGCTCCTCGGGGAAGTGGCAGGCCGTCAGATGGCCCTCCGCGTTGCCCGACAGCCGGATCAGCGGCGGTTCCTGCTGCGCGCACTTGTCCTGCGCCTTCCAGCAGCGGGTGCGGAACCGGCAGCCGGAGGGCGGGGAAATGGGGGAAGGCACGTCGCCCTGGAGGCGGATGCGTTCCTTCTTCGGGGCGTCGATGTCCGCGTCCGGGACGGCCGACATCAGGGCGTGGGTGTACGGGTGACGCGGGCCGCTGTACAGCGACGTACGGTCCGCGATCTCCACGATCTTGCCGAGGTACATCACCGCGACGCGCTGCGAGAAGTGCCGCACGATCGCGAGGTCGTGGGCGATGAAGACGAACGCGATGCCCATCTCCCGCTGGACTTGCTGGAGCAGGTTCACCACCTGTGCCTGGATCGACACGTCCAGCGCCGAGACCGGCTCGTCCGCCACGATCAGCTTGGGAGCGAGCGCCAACGCCCTTGCCACGCCGATGCGTTGGCGCTGGCCGCCGGAGAACTCGTGCGGGAAGCGGTTGTAGTGCTCGGGGTTGAGGCCGACGGTCTCCAGGAGCTCCCGCACCCGGGCCTCGCGCCCGCCCGGCGGATTGACGCCGTTGATCTCCATGGGGGCGGAGATGATCGTGCCGACCGTCTGGCGGGGGTTCAGGGAGGCGTACGGATCCTGGAAGATCATCTGGATCTCGGAGCGGATCGGGCGGAGCTGGCGCCGGGTGGAGCGGCTGATGTCCTTTCCGCGATAGGAGATCGTGCCCTCGGTCGGCTCCAGGAGTCGGGTCAGCAGCCGTCCCGTCGTGGACTTGCCGCAGCCCGACTCGCCCACCAGGCCCAGGCTTTCGCCGGGGAACACGTCGAAGGAGACCCCGTCCACGGCCTGGACGGCGCCGACCGTGCGCTTGATCGGGAAGCCGCCCTTCACCGGGAAGTGCTTCTTCAAGTCGGTGACACGCAGCAGCGGTTCCGGTGTCTCGTCCCGCTGCCCGGGGATCGCGTCGGTCACGACCGCGGTTTTCTCGTCGCTCACAGTCAGTCCCCTCAGCCCAGCCTGGGCCGAATCGTGTCGGTGAAGATGTGGTTCTTCTGATCCAGCGTCAGATGGCAGGCCGCGCCACGCCCCACCGGAAGTTCGGGCCGTACGTCCACACACCGGTCGGAGCCCTCGACCTCACCCGTGAAGGTGCACCGCGGATGGAACGGGCATCCCGAAGGCGGGTTCAGCAGCGACGGGGGCGCGCCCGGAATGGGGGTCAGTGGTTCGTCGACGTCCGCCGTGAGGCGCGGCATGGACCCCAACAGCCCCCAGGTGTACGGGTGTTGCGGAGCCTTGAGCACATCGCGGACCGTGCCGCGCTCCACCGCCCGGCCCGCGTACATCACGAGCAGATCGTCCGCCATGTTCGCGACCACCCCGAGATCGTGGGTGATCACGATGATGGCGGAGCCGAACTCCTGCTGGAGGTCCTTCAGCAGGTCCAGGATCTGGGCCTGCACGGTCACGTCGAGGGCCGTCGTCGGCTCGTCGGCGATCAGCAGATCCGGGTTGCAGACCAGGGACATCGCGATCATCACGCGCTGGCGCATACCGCCGGAGAACTGGTGCGGAAAGTCGTCTACGCGCTCCTTGGCGTGCGGGATGCCGACCTTCGTCAGCATCTCGATCGCCCGCTCCCTCGCCTCCCTCTTGGAGGCCCCGGTGTGCTTGCGGAACGGCTCACCGATCTGCCGCCCGACCGTGTGGTACGGCGACAGCGCGGTCAGCGCGTCCTGGAAGATCATCGCCATCTTGTTGCCGCGGAGCTTCTCCAGCTCGCTCTCCGTGGCGGTGGTCAGCTCTTTGCCGTCGAGGACGATCTCGCCCTCGACGGTGGTGTTCAGCGGGCTGTGCAGGCCCAGGATGGTCAGGTTGGTGACGGATTTCCCGGACCCGGACTCGCCGACGATGCCGAGGGTCGTACCGCGCTCCAGATCGAAGGAGAGACCGTCGACCGCCTTCACGTCGCCGTCCTCCGTGGAGAACCGAACGTGCAGATCGCGGACCGAGAGAAACGTGTCGGATCCGGTGGGCGGCGGCGCGTCCTCCGGCTTGGTGAGAGTGGTCACTGCGGTTTCTCCCGGTACTTCGAGCAGGACGACGAGCAGGACTACGGCAGAGCTACTACGGGACTACGGGACTACGGGACTACGGGACTACGACAGTCGTACGCGCGGGTCGACCACCGCGTACAGGGCATCCACGATGACGTTGAGCAGAAGAATGAACGCAGCGCTGAAGAGCATCACGCCCATCAGCTTCGGCAGGTCCTTGCCGACCACCGACTCCACCGCGAGCCGGCCGATGCCCGCGAGACCGAAGGTGTACTCGGTGACGATGCCGCCGCCGAGCAGTGCGGAGAGGTCCATGCCGAGGATGGTGAGAATGGGGATGAGCGAGCCGCGCCAGGCGTACCGGAAGAAGACGTATCTGCCGGTCATGCCCTTCGCCTTGGCGGCGCGCACATGCTCCTCCTGGAGCTGCTCGATCATCGTCGAGCGTGCCATACGCGTGTAGTTGGCGGTGAAGATCACGGACATGACGAGCCAGGGGATCAGCAGGCCCATGAACCACTGCCACGGATTCTCGGTCAGCGGCACGTACTTGGGCTTGTCCAGCCAGCCCGTGCTGTAGACGAAGATGCCGAGGACGATCGGACCGAGGAAGTAGATCTGGAACGCGCTGAGCACCAGCGAGAAGCTGCTGAACACCTTGTCCAGCCAGGTTCCCCGGTAGCGGGCGGCGATCATGCCGGTGCCGAGGCCGACGACGAGGAAGACGATCAGGCCGCCGACCGTGAGGGACAGCGTCAGCGGGAACCGGTCCATGATCGTGTCCCAGACCATCTGCTGGTCACGGAAGGAGACGCCGAGGCAGGGCGCCGGGCAGTGGCCCACGGCGAAGTCCCGTCCGACGAAGACGCCGGAGAGGAACTTCCAGTACTGCACGGGCAGCGGATCGTCCATGCCCAGGTTCTTGTGGATGATCGCCAGGGCGTCCGGAGTGCAGTTCTTGCCGCACGAGAGCGTCGCCGGGTCCTGGGGAATGGCGTAGTACATGAAGAACGTGACGACGCTGATCAGCAGGAGGATGAGAATCGCGCCGAACGTCCGGCGAAGGAGGAATCGAAGCATGGCGGAACGCTGCTCTCAGGACGGCTGCGGCCAGGGACAGGAGCACCCGGGGCGCACTCCGCTGAGTGCGCCCCGGGACCGTGGTCAGCTCTTGAGGAAGACCCGGGTGGGGTCGATGTAGCTGGTCACCGTGGAGTAGCGCAGGCCACCCACGTTGGAGCCGGCGATCTGGAACACCTTGGTGTAGTAGATCGGCGCGGCCGGGTTGACCTTCTCGCTGATGTACTGGTTGAGGGCGTTCCAGGCCTTGGAGGCCTCCGCGGAGTCCGTGATCTTCTGGATGCGGACGATCTCGGAGTTCACGTGGTCGTCGTTGATGTGCGCGTAGTTCGACGCGCCGTCCTGGATCTGCGTGCCGTCGTACAGCGGCGGGAAGACCGTGCTGGCGGACGGCCAGTCCTGGCCCCAGCCGGTCATGTAGATGTCGTAGCCGTTGTCGACCTTGCCGACCTGCTCGTACCAGGTGGCGGAGTCGATCTCCTTCTTCTGGACGTCCAGGCCGATCTTCCCGAGGGCGTTCTCGATGAGAAGGGCCTGCTGCTGGCGGACCGGGGTGTTGGCGTAGGCGTAGACGATCTTCTTGCCGTCGGCGCCGGCCTCCGCGACCAGCTTCTTGGCCGCCTCGATGTCACCGTTGGGCTTCTTGGCCCGGTTGAAGGGGTCGTACGCCTTGTCGTAGCCCGGAGTGGTGGGCGACATCAGGCTGTTGGCGACCTCACCGCCGTAGGCACCGCCGTCGGCCTTGAAGACCGCAGTGGCCGGCAGGGCCAGGGTGATCGCGTCGCGGAGCTTCTTGTCCTTGACGCGGTCCAGGTTGAAGTTCAGCTGCCACACGTACGGCGCGTAGCCGTCGACCGTGCGCTTCATCGCCGCGGGATCGGAGACGACCTTCTGTACCTGGGTGGTGGCGACCTGGCCGGTCATCATGATGGCGTCCTGGGCGTCGCCGCGGTCGGCGAGGATCGTCTTGGTCTGGTCCTCGTCGTCGTGGTTGACCTCGATGTTGAAGCCGTCGACGTACTGGTGGCGCATCGGGTCAGTTTTCGGGTCCCAGTTGGTGTTCTTGACCAGCGTCATGCTCTTGCCGGCCTTGAACTCCGAGATCTTGTACGGGCCGACGGCGACCGGGTCGGTGTCGTACTTCTCCTTCGTGTCCGTCTCCTCGGGCACGATGGAGTATCCGGCCATGGCCAGGGCCTGCGCCAGGTCCGGCTGCGCGGTCTTGAACTTGAAGACGACGGTCTTGTCGTCGGGCGTGGCCAGCACGGTGTCCGGCAGGTGCTTGCCCTTGAACGGACCCTCGTACGCGTCGCGGTAGGCGGTGCCGGAGCCCGACAGCCACTGCTGGATGTAGGACGGGCCGTCCGTGATGAACGGGTCGTAGAGCCGCTCGAAGGTGTGCCGGACGTCGGCCGAGTCGATCACATGACCGTTCTCGTCCTTGACGCCGTCCTTCAGCGTGAACGTCCAGGTCTTGCCGCCGTCGGAGATCTTGCCCGGGTCGGTGGCGAGGTCACCGACGACGGTGAGACCGCCCTTGCCGTCTTCCACGTACGTGGTCAGACCGCGGTAGATCAGCTTCGAGAGCAGGCCGCCGTCGCTGACGTAGATCTGGGCCGGGTCCAGGTGCGAGAAGTCGGTCTCCTGGTAGACCTGTACGGTGCCGCCGGATTTGGCCCCCGCGACCTCCTCGGCGGGACCCGTGGACTCCGCGGCGGTGCCCATCTTCACCGCATTGGACTGTGCGGCGGCGTCTTCCTTCTGCTTGCTCTTGTCGTTGTTGCTGCCGCTGTCACTGCTGCTGCAGCCGGCCAGCGCCAGGGCGCCGACCGCGACCGCGGCGACTGCGGTCCGCCCTCTGCGGGAACTGAGGATACTCATGGAGTTGAGTCCACCTGCCTGTGAGTAGTGATCACTGGTGCTGCCTTGCAGTGCACGGCCGGTTCGTCGCCGGCTCCCGGGTGGCAGCGGGCCCTCGCTGGAATCAGCGGCCCGTCTTGGGATCGAACGCGTCCCGGACGGAGTCCCCGAGGAGGTTGAACGCCACGACGAAGACGACCATGGCGACACCCGGGAAGAACATGTAGACGGGGTCCTGCTCGTAGATGTCCGACCCGATGGCGAACATCCGGCCCCAGTCGGGGGTCGGCTCGGTGTAACCGACACCGACGAAAGAGAGAAACGCGACCGAGAGAATGGTGCTGGGCAGCATGTACGTGCTCTGCACCAGGATCGGCGTGACGAGGTTGGGCAGCAGTTCCTTGCGGATGATCCGCCACGGGGAGGCGCCCGCGACCCTCGCGGCCTCGACGAACTCCCGCTCGCGCAGCGAGAGGGTGACCGCCCGGATCAGCCGGGAAAGACCCATCCAGCCGAGGATCCACAGCACGCCGACGATGGCGAGTGTGCGGATGTAGGTGGGGGTCTCCTCGTCGGGGGCGACGAACACCACAGTGATCACGGGCATGGCCGCGATCATGAACAGCTGGTTGGGAAAGGCCAGCATGAAGTCCGTGAGCCGGCCGAGCCAGTAGTCGACCTTGCCGCCGAAGTATCCGCCGACCAGGCCGATCACGATGCCCATGAGCACCATCGCGAGAGTCGCCACGAGGGCCGTGTACAGCGAGGTGCGCATGCCGTACAGGAGCTGCATGAACACGTCGCGCCCCAGGTTCGGTTCGATCCCGAACCAGAACTCCGA
Source organism: Streptomyces sp. SD15 (assembly GCF_054462255.1). Classification (NCBI taxonomy): domain Bacteria; kingdom Bacillati; phylum Actinomycetota; class Actinomycetes; order Kitasatosporales; family Streptomycetaceae; genus Streptomyces; species Streptomyces sp. SD15. The sequence continues at coordinate 6,043 of NZ_JBTLMO010000009.1, forward strand.
CGTGATGCCGCCGTTGGGTCCCGACGGCATGTTGAAGTCGTTCAGGAGTGTGGGGTCGTCCTGCCCGTAGAGCGTGTACGGATTCTTGCCGTACAGCTTCGAGATCAGCGGAGCGAGGGCGGCGATCAGGAAGAAGAACAGCACGATGTACGCGGAGACGACACCGCTGCGGTCGCGCTTGAACCGGCGCCACATCAGCTGGCCGGGCGATCGGCCCTCCAGCCTCTCCGGCGTGTCGGAACGCTTCTGCGTGGCCTGTTCGTCGACCTCGGTGGCGGCTTCCGCGCCCTCGATCTCGATCGGACTCGTCATGATTCGTCCATTTCATGGGTACGCCGAGCCCGCGGCCGCCACAGGCTGTGGACGGCCACAGTTCGGACCATGCGGATCAGGAGAGACGTATGCCTATCGGTCGTGGCGCGCCGGGGCGCGGCGTACGACAACTCGCAGATGAACACGCGTAGTTGGCATCTGATGCCTCCTCATGACTCAACCGGTGCACGGACAGGAGGGGTCCATGGCTGACCTCCGACACCCCTGACGGAGGATCAAAAACCCCACTGTGCTCGTGAGTCGGCGCTGTCCCCACAGCGCGTGACCCATTGACCCGAGCGTTACGCGGCTAACTATCTGACATGAGCCAGATACCGACCACTGCCTTTAGGTCTCGGTTCAATCACAGCTCACACGTACATCTTCCAAAATCTGGACAAAGGGATCCGAGAGAGAAGCCCGCGAAACGGACGTGTTACATACCTATCGGGCGAAGGACTCCGCATTTCGGACAGAGGGGGGCCGAAAAATGGCTTGCAAAAAGCCCGGGTACCCCATGGAGGGGTACCCGGGCTCGGACGGCGTCAGTCCGCGGTGGATCAGCCGTTCTTGGCGCGGCTCGCGGCGCGGGCGCGCTCACGGCCGTCCAGGTTGACCTTGCGGATGCGAACGGCTTCCGGGGTCACCTCGACGCACTCGTCGTCGCGGCAGAACTCCAGCGACTGCTCCAGCGAGAGCTTGCGCGGCGGGACGATCGCCTCGAACGAGTCGGCCGACGAAGACCGCATGTTCGTGAGCTTCTTCTCCTTGGTGATGTTCACGTCCATGTCGTCGGCGCGCGAGTTCTCGCCGACGATCATGCCCTCGTACACCTCGGTGCCGGGGTCGGTGAAGAGCACACCGCGCTCCTGGAGGTTCGTCATCGCGAACGCGGTGACGGCGCCGGCGCGGTCGGCCACCAGGGAGCCGTTGTTACGGGTCGCCAGCACGCCGAACCAGGGCTCGTGACCCTCGTGGATCGAGTGCGCGATACCGGTGCCGCGGGTGCCGGTGAGGAACTCGGTCCGGAACCCGATGAGACCGCGGGACGGCACGACGAACTCCATACGGACCCAGCCCGAACCGTGGTTGGACATGTTGTCCATGCGGCCCTTGCGGACGCCCATGAGCTGCGTGACCGCGCCCATGTGCTCCTCGGGGACGTCGACCGTCATGCGCTCGACCGGCTCGTGCGTCTTGCCGTCGATCTCCTGCGTGACGACCTGCGGCTTGCCGATGGTCAGCTCGAAGCCCTCGCGGCGCATCTGCTCGACCAGGATGGCGAGCGCGAGCTCACCACGGCCCTGGACCTCCCACGCGTCCGGGCGCTCGGTGTCGAGCACACGGAGGGAGACGTTACCGACCAGCTCGCGGTCCAGGCGGTCCTTGACCTGGCGGGCGGTGACCTTGCGGTCCTTGACCGCCGCCTTGTTCTCGGCGCCCTTGCCGGTGCCACCGCGGCCGACCAGCGGCGAGGTGTTCGTACCGATGGTCATCGAGATCGCCGGCTCGTCGACCGTGATCAGCGGCAGCGCGATCGGGTTCTCGGGGTCGGCGAGGGTCTCGCCGATCATGATGTCCGGGATACCGGCGACGGCGCAGATGTCACCGGGGCCCGCCTTCTCGGCGGGCTTGCGGGTGAGCGCCTCGGTCATCAGCAGCTCGGTGATGCGGACGTTGGACATCGTGCCGTCGCGCTTGATCCACGTGACGGTCTGGCCCTTGCGCAGCTCGCCCTGCTCGACACGGAGCAGCGCGATACGGCCGAGGAAGTTGTCGGCGTCCAGGTTGGTGACGTGCGCCTGGAGCGGGGCGGCCTCGTCGTACGACGGGGCCGGGACGCTCGACAGGATCGTGGAGAAGAACGGCTCAAGGCTGTCGCTGTCGGCCGGGACGGTGCCGTCCTCCGGCTTGGTCAGCGAGGCGACGCCGTCACGCGCACACGCGTAGACGATCGGGAACTCGATCTGCTCCTCGTCGGCGTCGAGGTCGAGGAAGAGGTCGTACGCCTCGTTCACGACCTCGTCGATGCGCGAGTCGGGACGGTCCGTCTTGTTGATGCACAGGATGACGGGCAGGCGGGCCTGCAGCGCCTTGCGCAGCACGAAGCGGGTCTGGGGCAGCGGGCCCTCGGAGGCGTCGACGAGCAGCACGACCGCGTCGACCATCGACAGACCGCGCTCGACCTCGCCGCCGAAGTCGGCGTGGCCGGGGGTGTCGATGATGTTGATCGTGATGACGTCGCCGCCATCCTTCGGGTGGTACTTCACGGCCGTGTTCTTGGCCAGGATCGTGATGCCCTTCTCACGCTCCAGGTCGTTCGAGTCCATCATGCGGTCGTCGAGCGACTCGGCGGCGTGCGCGGCGAAGGCACCGGCCTGCTTGAGCATGGCGTCGACCAGGGTGGTCTTGCCGTGGTCGACGTGGGCGACGATGGCAACGTTGCGGATGTCGTGGCGCGTGGCCATATTGAGGCGCTTCTCCCGGAGTGAGTGGACGGCCTCCGCAGCGCGGGGCCTGCCGGGCTGAACACGCCACGGCCTTACCCCATGGTACGTGGCCGCTGCCGCTGCGGCTCGACGGGGCCGGACGGGGCGGTTCTCATAGTGCGGGGCCGTGGCGGCTGGGCGCGCAGTTCCCCGCGCCCCTAGCGGCCCCTACGGGGCGCTCGGGGCCCACTAACGCGCGCCCTTCTTCAAGAAGCCCATGTCCTCGTAGATCGGGGTCTGGAAGCCGAAGGCGCCGGCGTTGACGAGGGTCGTGCGGGTGGCCGTGAGCTGGGGGCGCTGGTACAGGGGAATCGATCCGGCGGTGGCCCAGATACGGGCGTCGGCCTTGCGCACCAGGGCGCGGGACTCGTCCTCGTCCAGCGTGGCGATGGCCTGGTCGAAGAGCTGGTCGACCTGGTCGGTGCCGACCCGGGTGAAGTTCTGCTCAACAGTGAGGGAACCGTCGGCGGCCGGGACCGGCTTCGCGAAGATCGGGCGGGCGTCGGTGGCCGGGAAGGCGGAGGCGGGCCACGAGTACAGGGCGAGGTCGTACTGGCCCGAGGCGATGTGGTCCTTGAAGTAGCTGACGTCCGACACCTTCGACATCTCCGTACGGATGCCGATGCGCTCCAGCATCTGTGCGATGCGGTCGGCGACGGCGCGCAGCGACTGGGAGCCCGGCCCCGCGGGCAGCACGAAGCGGAGCGTCAGCGGCTGTCCGTCCTTGGCGAGCGCACCGGCCGCGGCGCCCGCCGGGGCGGCCGTGCCCTTGGGCGCGTACGCCCCCTGGGCCCCGCCCTCCCAGGTGTCCCGCGGGACGTACTGCTTGCCGTCGAGGGAATTGCCGGCCTGCTCGTCCGCCTGGTTCCGGTGCTTCTTGGACTGGTCCTTCGGGTCCTTCTTCTTCTCCCGGTCGGCCTCGGCGGGCTTGTTGTCCTCGCCGACGATGTACGTCCCGTCGTCGTCGGAATCGGAGTCCGCCTTCTCGCCCTCGGACTTCTTCTCCTCCGGCCCGGCCGCCTCGTCCTCCTTCTGCTGCTCCTTCACCGGCCCCCCGGGCACCCACCCGGCGTCGGCGAGCAGCGCCTGCGCCTCCGCGGTGTCCTGACCGCCGAGCGCGCCGCTGTTGTCGGCGTACGCCGGCTGCCCGGAGAGCGCGAGGTGGCTGCCGACCGGCACGGCGGGCAGCCCCAGCGGCCCCAGTACGAGCTTGGCCAGCTCGTCGCGGTCGAGGGCGCGGGCGATGGCGCGGCGGACGCGCTCGTCGGCGAGCGGGCCCTCGGAGCCGTTCAGGGCGAGCTGGGTGTAGACGGGCTCGAGGGACTTACGGACGACGAAGTCGCGCAGAGCCGCCTGCTCGACGGCGTAGTTCGCCATCTCCTTGCGGAGCTTCTCGCGGGCACCGATCTCCTCGTACGCGGCCTGGTCGTCGGAGCCGTGCGCGATGGCCCACGAGCGCAGCGCCTTCTCGGGGGTGAGCGCGGCGCCGGGGCCCGAAAGGGGCGTACTGCCCGTGTCGCGGGCGGCGAGGGTGATCCGCTCGGCCTCGTCCGGGTCGATCTCGGCCATGTCGACCTTGTCGGCGACGAGCGCGGCGGCCCGCTCGCCGCGTGGGACGGCGCGCAGATCGATCTCGGCGAGTTTCGCGGGGCGGCCCCACCAGCGGGGGTTGCGGGTGAGGCGGATCTCGCCTTCCTTGACGTCGACCTTCTGCAGTGCGAATGGGCCTGCGGTGACCTTCAGTTTGCGGCGGGCGCCGTCGTTGAAGCTGTCCGCGGTGCCCATGACGTCCTTCGGGTACAGCGGCGAGAAGAGCGACTTCCAGTCGGCGTACGTGCGGTTGAAGGTGACCTTGACCTCGAGGTCGCTGGCGCCGCGTTGGATCTTCGCGATGCGGTCGTAGCCGGCGTTGCGGGCCGTCCAGTAGGCGCTGTCCTTGCCGGACAGGGCGCGCCACTGGGCGGCGAAGTCGGCGGCGCCGATCTCGCGGCCGTCGCTCCAGACCGCCTGCTGGTTCAGCTTGTAGAGCACCACCTGCTTGGGCTCGCGCTCGACGATCTCGGCCGATTCCAGATAGTCGGGGTTGAGCTGGGGGCGGCCCGTCGCGTCGAGGCGGTACAGGGCGGGCAGGACGGCAGCGGCGACCCGGGTGGTCGCGGTGTCGGCGTCGGCCTGGAACGTGTTGAGCGTCTGGGGCACCGCGTCCACGGCCCAGCGCAGGGTGCCGCCGTCCGCGATCAGGTCACGGCCCGCGGGCGCGATGTCCTGCGCGGCGACGGGCTTGCCCGCCTCGTCCTCCGCGCTGCACGCGGACAGTGCGGGTACCGCGAGTGCGCCCGCGGTGAGGAACGCGACCGAGCGCATCACCGCGCGCAGTCCGACGCCGTCGTGGGAGATCACGTCTACCTCCGGGGTGGGGCCGCCGGTTCTGATCACGTTTGGCGGTATATTTGGCGGTATATGGATCTGATCAGATCTATAGGCCAACTGAAGAGGAAAGGGTTCTCCTGCCGGTGACGACACGGCGAGGAGCGACGGCAAGCCACCCGTCCGGCCCACTCCGTGCCGACCGAGTCGAAGGGTCACGGGGCCTGCGCGCCCCCGGAAACGAAGGGCGCTCAACCGAAAACGAACGGCGCTCAAATGGAACAGGGCGCACGCGAGGGTGCATTCGGCGCAACACGATCCGCCAATCGCGGCACATCCCTTCACACGGCCAGGTGTGACGCGCGACACTCGCAGGCGCATGAACGTTGCCACCCAGGGCCCGACCGCCCACGGAAGTGAGGTCACGTCATGTCCGTGCAAGACGACCTGATGTCAGTCCAGCGCTGCCTCGAGGACCTCTCGAGGTCAGTGGGACGACTGGAACAACAGCTGGGCGGGGGCCTGGAGATGCGCCGGGTGCGCGCCGACGCCGACCATCTGCGCGAGAGCGTCGCGCTGCTGCGGGAGGCCACCTCGGGACCGACAGCGGGATCGGCCGCGCCACGCCGGCCCGACCACCTCGTCCCCATCCCGGACGCCCCGTACAACAGCGCCCTGTGGACGGACTCGGACGACGAGGGACTCGGCGTCCGCGACCGGCACGCCCCCTGAGCGCCCGAACCGACGGCGAGTGAGCCGAAGGGGCGCGCCTGTGTCGAGCGGCCATGGGGGCGCCCCCTGCTCGAGCGAAGACGAGAGCTTGGGGGAGCGCGGAGGCCCGACGAAGGAGGGCTGAGCACGGTCGGCCGCTCGACACAGGCTCAAACGCCCCGGAGGCGAACCGAGCCCTGAAAAGCCGGAGTGTCAAGTTGGCCACTGGTACGGAACCCCATCTGAACAGCGGCGGCGTACGGACCGGTACCCGCGCCTCGATCGCCGCCCCGCATCTGCGGACCGACCGCTGGTGGCTGGCGCCCGCCGCCACCGCGGCCGGCCTGCTGGCGTTCATCGTCTACTCGACCTGGCGGGCCTTCGCGGACACGGACTACTACGCGGCCCCGTACGTCTCGCCGTTCTACTCGCCCTGTCTGGCCGAGCGGTGCGAGACCATGCACGCCGGGCCGAACGCGGACCTCTTCGGGAGCTGGTGGGGCATCTCCCCCGCGATCATCATCCTGATCTTCCCGCTCGGCTTCCGGCTGACCTGCTACTACTACCGCAAGGCCTACTACCGCGGCTTCTGGGCGTCCCCGCCCGCCTGCGCGGTCGCCGAGCCGCACAAGAAGTACACCGGCGAGACCCGCTTCCCGCTGATCCTGCAGAACATCCACCGGTACTTCTTCTACGCCGCGATCGTCGTCGCCGGGATCCTCACGTACGACACCGTGCTCTCCTTCCGCGACGAGCACTACAACTGGGGCCACATGGGCCTGGGCACCCTGGTCTTCCTGCTCAACATCACGCTGATCTGGGCGTACACACTCTCCTGCCACTCCTGCCGGCACATCGTCGGAGGGAAGCTCAAACACTTCTCCAAGCATCCCGTGCGTTACCGGATGTGGCAGTGGGTCGGGAAGCTGAATGCCCGTCACATGCTGCTCGCCTGGACGTCGTTGGTGAGCGTGGCGCTCGCCGACTTCTACGTGTATCTGATCGCGTCCGGCGCTTTCGACGATCCGAGGTTTTTCTGATGTCCGTTGTGGACCGCCAGGGGTGGGACGTCGTCGTGGTCGGTGCCGGTGGAGCCGGCCTCCGGGCCGCCATCGAGGCACGGGAGCGCGGCGCCCGTACGGCCGTGATCTGCAAGTCGCTGTTCGGCAAGGCGCACACGGTAATGGCAGAGGGCGGCATCGCGGCGGCGATGGCCAACGTGAACGAGCACGACAACTGGCAGGTCCACTTCCGCGACACCATGAGGGGCGGGAAGTTCCTCAACCAGTGGCGGATGGCCGAACTGCACGCCCAGGAGGCCCCCGACCGGGTGTGGGAGCTGGAGACCTGGGGGGCGCTGTTCGACCGGACGAAGGACGGACGGATCTCGCAGCGCAACTTCGGCGGCCATGAGTATCCGAGGCTCGCGCATGTCGGCGACCGGACCGGGCTCGAGCTGATCCGCACCCTCCAGCAGAAGATCGTCTCCCTCCAGCAGGAGGACATGAAGGAGACGGGTGACTACGAGAGTCGCCTGAAGGTGTATCAGGAGTGCACCGTCACCCGGATCCTGAAAGACGGCCATCGTGTCTCCGGGACCTTCTGCTACGAGCGCGAGAGCGGCCGCTTCTTCGTCCTCGAAGCGCCCTCCGTCGTGATCGCCACCGGCGGCATCGGCAAGTCCTTCAAGGTGACGTCGAACTCGTGGGAGTACACCGGAGACGGCCACGCGCTCGCGCTGCTGGCCGGGGCGCCCCTCCTGAACATGGAGTTCGTGCAGTTCCACCCGACCGGCATGGTCTGGCCCCCGTCGGTGAAGGGGATCCTGGTCACCGAATCCGTCCGCGGCGACGGCGGGGTGCTCAGGAACTCCGACGGCAAGCGGTTCATGTTCGACTACATCCCCGACGTCTTCAAGGAGAAGTACGCGCAGTCCGAGGACGAGGGCGACCGCTGGTACGAGGACCCGGACAACAACCGGCGCCCTCCCGAGCTGCTCCCCCGCGACGAGGTGGCCCGCGCCATCAACGCGGAGGTGAAGGCGGGGCGCGGCACCCCGCACGGCGGGGTGTTCCTGGACGTCTCCACCCGTATGCCCGCCGAGGTGATCCGGCGCCGGCTGCCGTCCATGTACCACCAGTTCAAGGAGCTGGCGGACGTCGACATCACGGCGGAGGCGATGGAGGTGGGGCCCACCTGTCACTACGTGATGGGCGGCATCGCGGTGGACTCCGACACGGCGGCGGCGCGCGGCGTGCCCGGGCTGTTCGCGTCCGGTGAGGTGGCCGGCGGTATGCACGGCTCCAACCGGCTGGGCGGCAACTCGCTCTCCGACCTGCTGGTGTTCGGGCGGCGGGCGGGGCTGCACGCCGCGCAGTACGCCGCCGACCTGGCCGGGGACCGCCCGCCCGTGGACGACGTCCAGGTCGACACGGCCGCCGCGGAGGCACTGCGGCCCTTCTCGGCGGAGGGCCCGGCGCCGGGCGAGCAGGACGGACGCCCGCCGGAGAACCCGTACACCCTCCACCAGGAACTCCAGCAGACCATGAACGACCTGGTCGGCATCATCCGTCGCGAGAAGGAGATGGAGCAGGCGCTGGAGAAGCTGGCGGAGCTGCGGGTACGTGCGCGGCGGGCCGGCGTCGAGGGGCACCGTCAGTTCAACCCCGGCTGGCACCTCGCCCTGGACCTGCGCAACATGCTTCTGGTCAGCGAATGCGTGGCACGCGCAGCTCTGGAGCGCACGGAGTCGCGCGGCGGCCACACCCGCGAGGACCACCCGACGATGGAGCGGTCCTGGCGCCGCCTGAACCTCCTGTGCCGGCTGACCGACCCGACCGGCGGACTGGCGGCGACCGACCCCGTACACGGCCAGATCGATCTCACGCGCGAGACCACCGAACCCATTCGCCCCGACCTGCTCGCCCTCTTCGAGAAGGAGGAGCTGGTCAAGTACCTCGCCGAAGAGGAGCTCTACGAGTGAGCAGCTACGAGGCCCGCTTCAAGGTGTGGCGCGGGGATGTGAAGGGCGGCGGCCTGGAGGACTTCGCGGTCGAGGTGAACGACGGCGAGGTGGTGCTCGACATCATCCACCGCCTCCAGGCGACCCAGGCCCCTGACCTGGCCGTCCGCTGGAACTGCAAGGCGGGAAAGTGCGGTTCGTGCTCGGCGGAGATCAACGGGCGCCCGCGACTGTTGTGCATGACCCGCATGTCGGTGTTCACCCGCGAGGAGACGATCACCGTCACGCCGATGCGTGCCTTCCCGGTCGTACGTGACCTCGTCACGGACGTGGGCTTCAACTACGCGAAGGCGCGGGAGGTGCCCGCCTTCGTCCCCCCTGCCGACCTCGGGCCCGGCGAGTACCGCATGATGCAGGAGGATGTGGACCGCTCGCAGGAGTTCCGCAAGTGCATCGAGTGTTTCCTGTGCCAGGACACCTGCCATGTGGTGCGCGACCACGAGGAGAACAAACCGGCGTTCGCGGGGCCCCGGTTCCTGATGCGGGTGGCGGAGCTGGACATGCACCCGCTGGACGGGGCCGCCGAGGCCGGCCTGGACCGCAAGCGCGCGGCCCAGGACGAACACGGCCTCGGCTACTGCAACATCACCAAGTGCTGTACGGAGGTCTGCCCCGAGGGAATCAAGATCACGGACAACGCGCTGATCCCCTTGAAGGAACGGGCCGTCGACCGCAAGTACGACCCACTGGTGTGGCTGGGGTCGAAGATCCGCCGACGGCCCGCGTCACCCTGAGGAGCCCCGCACCCTACGCACGCGCCCGCAGATACCCCGAGTGCGCCACCTGGCCGAGGAACGTCAGCCGTGTGTCGGTGGTCATGTGCTTGTCGAAGGCCTCTTTGATACCGGGCCACTTGGGGTGCCCGAAGTCGTCCAGTACGACGATCCCGCCGGGCGCGATGATCTTCTCGGCCCACTCCAGATCCGCGGCGACACCGGCGGCGGAGTGGTCACCGTCGACGATGATCACTCCGTAGGAGCGGTCGGAGACCAGGGCGCGCACCTCGGGGTCCTCGGAGAAGCCCTGCTGGATACGGGTCGCGGTTCCGGCCGCGCCCGCCAGGCCCAGATTGGTGCGCACCGCGGCCTCGCGCACGGGGGTGCCCGTCACATCGCCGCCCATGCTGGTGCCGGGCTGGAGCTGCAGGCCCGCGAGCGGGTCGACGATCGTCAGGCGCGGGTCGCGTCCGGCGCGCTCCATCATGCGGATCAGGCCCGCGCCGAACATTCCGTACAGGGTGCCGATCTCCAGGATCTCGTCGTTCGGCGGGTCGAGCAGCGGTACGGCGGCGAGCTTGCCGACGATGTTCATGGTGCCGCCGGCGATCCTGCCGACGCCGAGCGCCTCCAGGGCGATGAGCAGCCGGAACGCCTGCGCGACATTGCGCTCCGCGTCGTCCTTGTCCCCGGCCACCTGCGCCAGCTCTTTGATCGTGCGGTTGAGATGGGGCGCGGACGGAAGGCGGGACGCGCCGCGCCCGGTCCCGTCGAAGAACAGCTCCAGGGGGCGTTGGCGGTTACGCAGCGTCTTCAGCTCCTGCTGCAGCGCGCTGTCGCCCTGTGGCAGCGCGCCGGTCCCCTGATGCAGGACGCCCCCCGAGCGTTCCGCGACGGCGCGACGGACCTGGCGCTCGATGCGCTGGTCGATGAGCTCGACGATCGGGCGCAGTGCGCGCCGGGCAACCTTGTTGGTGAGTAGCGCTCGCATAAATCTGTGACCCTCACAGGGATAGGAAGAAGTGCTGCGCACACATGGGGGGCTGAGTGCGCACGCCCTGGGTGTGACGGGCAGCACAGCGGGAGCGCAACGTCCGAAGGACAGTAGAGAACTCACAGCGCGTTCACAACACATGGCCGTACCCGACAAAGCGAATGTCCCATGACATCTGAGCGACCGGACGGTTACGTCGCCACGGAGCCCCGTCGGCGGTCGCGGGCCGCGCGGTGCATCAGGACGGCGGCCGCCGACCCCAGGACCACGCCCACCGTCTGGAACCCGAGGGCGCTCATCGAGAGCGCGAACAACGCCACCGGATACCGGTGCACGAGCCTTGCCCCCCGGTGTGCCGTGAAAACCCGGCCACACCCTCAGATCAATCTTCGTGCCGCCGCGCAGCCCCGCGTCTGCGGCATGATCCGCCGGACAGGCCCTAGGTCGTCCCGCGTGAGCGGCTTGCGTGCGACGGTCATGGGACCCACCTTGCCCGGACGGTCATCGGACCCAGCCTTCCTCGTATGCCACCCAGTCCTTCTCCCGCGCGGCGAAGTCCACGTACAGGGCGACGCCGAAATGTTCGCGGGTGCGGTCGGTGCGGGAGAGGCCGAGGCGGGTGCCGCGCACGGCCGCCGGGACCGTCTCGGCGGCTCCATGGTGGCTCAGGTCGTCTTCGTAGTAGAAGGGCAGCCCCATCAGCAAGTCGGTTGATTCCGGGGTGACTTCGAGGGCGAGGGAGGTCTGCTGGGCGACGTAGCCGCCGTACAGGCTCTCCAGCGGCATCGCCGTGTCGTACGACATCACGGCGATCTGGTCGACCCTGCGGGCGACCTGCCCGAAGTACGCCTGGGACCACCACTTGGGGTGTCCGCTGAGCCCTCTGATGGAGTGGGCCGCCGGGAACGGGTCGATCTGGTGGGCGGCGACGGAGAGCGGGGCGTCGTGGGCGCGGGTGACGCGGCGCAGGTCGTCGAGGAGGGAGAGATAGTCGGAGTCGTCGGAGTGCAGCGGCTCCAGGTCGAAGTGGGCGCCGTCGAAACCGGCGTCGAGGACCTGCTCGGTGGAGCGGACGACCGCTGCCCGGGTCGCCGCCCGCTCCAGGCGCAGTCCGGTCGGCCCCTCGCTCGCGAGCACGTCGCCCAGCCAGGCCTGGACGCGGACGCCGGGCAACTCCCGGTGCACGGCCGCCACCAGCCAACCGGCTCTGGGATACGTCGACTTGGGCAGCGTTCCGTCGTGCTCCAGCGGTCCGGCGTGCACGTACAGGTCCCGGATGCCGGTCGTGCGCAGTCGCTCGGCGAGCGCATGGACGTCCGCGTCCTTCTTGCGGCCGTCGACCCAGGCGTGCCCCATCCACAGGGCGTCACGGTTCCTGGTCTGGGTGCCGGGGGCCAGGTCTCCGGCGTAGTTGACGCGCAGGGCGATGCCCGCGGCGAGGGCCGGCAGGAGCAGGGCGAGGACGAGCGCCAGTGCGATGCGCTTGGGCCATCTGAGGCGGGGGTGGCGCCAGGCGCGGGCGGCTCGGCGGAGCCAGGCGGGGGCGGTACGGCGCGCGGGTGTCCCCGGGGCGCCCGTTCGGCTCGCGTCGTCTCCGGACTCACCTGTTCGGGTGTCCGCCTGTGCCTCCGGCCCCGACTCCGTACGTCCCGTATCCATCCCCCGTGCCCCCTCCGTACGCCCCCGTATCCCCCGTACCTTAAGCGCCCCCCGCTTCGGCACACCCCGGTCGCGCACCCGCGCAAGCGGTCATACGCTCCCAAATGTGACGTCGCCCCTGAGTCGAAACCGGTCGCGCCGAGCAACGTCCCACATAGCCGTGCGGGTGACGCATGCCGTGCTCGGGGGGCTGGTGGCGGTGGGGTGGCTGGTGCTGTCCGTCACGTGGGCGAGTACCGAGGATCCGACGGTGTGGTCGGAAAGCGGCCATGTCACGGCGGTGGCGGCGCCGCCCGACCAGGACGGGACGTCCACCGGTGATCTCGCCCTGCCCCTCATCGCGGTGGTCACCGCGGGGGCGCTCGCGGCATACACGTACACCCGGCGAATACGGCGCGCGAGAACCCGTACGACACCCGGCGGCGCCATCCCGCACCCCGTTCCGTTCGCCGAACTCGACCGGCGCTCCCGACAGTCGCTCGTCGAGGCGGACGACTGCGTGCGCACCAGCGCGGAGGAACTCGGGTGGGCCGGGGCACAGTTCGGGGACGAGGCGGTCGGGCCGTACGCGGAGGCGGTGGCGTTCGCGCGCGCCGAGCTGGCGGAGGCCTTCCGGTTGCGGCAGCGGCTGGACGAGACCGTGCCGGACGACGGCCTGGTCCGGCGGCAGTTACTGGAGGAGATCGTCGCGCGCTGCCGGGAGGCGGGGCGGCGGCTGGACGCGGAGGCCGCCGGGTTCGACCTGCTGCGCGCCCTGGAGCGGACCCTGCCCGCCGCCCTGGAGCTGGCCGAGAGCCGCTTCCGGGAACTCGCCGGGCGCACGCCCGCCGCTGCGGCGGCACTCGCCGAGCTGCACGAGCGATACGCGCCGGCCGCGTCGCTGCCCGTCGCGGGCCACATCGAACAGGCCAAGGACCGGCTCGTGTTCGCCACGACCCACCTCAACCAGGCCCGGCAGTCCCTCGACCGGGGGGAGGAGGCGAAGGCCACCGCCTCTCTACGGGCCGCCGAGGGCGCCATCGACCAGGCTGGCCTCTTCGTGGCCGGGGTCGACCGGCTGGCCGCCGAGCTCGCCTCCGCGGCCGAACGGCTGCCCACCGCGCTCGCCGGGGCCGAGGCCGACCTTGCGCGGGCGCGGGGGCTTCCGGGCGGCGCTGTCGTCGGTGCGCTGCCCGGCCTGATCGCGCGTGCCGAGTCCGTGGTCACGGAAGTACGCCGGGAGATGACGAGCGGCCCCTACGATCCCCTCGGCGCCCTCCGTCGCGTCGCCCGGGCCAAAGCGGCGCTGGCCGACGCCCCGGCGCTCGGTCTCACCGACGAGCGGGTCCGCGAGGTGCTCGACGAGGCGCGGCTGCCGGCCCGCAGCGCGGTCGCCCTCGCGGCGGACTTCGTCACGACGCACCGGGGAGCGGTGGACGGCGAGGCCCGGACCCGGCTGGCGGAGGCGGAACGCCACCTCGCGCCGGCGTCGCCCGCCCTCGCCGACGTCCAGCGGGCCGACGAGCTCGCCCGGGACACGGAACGGCTTGCCGAGCGGGACGTCCTGGCGTACGGCAATCCGTACGCCGGGCCCGAGGGCACCGGAGTCGGCGGCGCCGTGCTCGGCGGGATCCTCCTGGGCAACGCGCCCGGCGCTCCCGCGGCGAGCTTCGGCGGGCCGCGGACGCGGAACCGGAGAGCGGCGCCCGGCGACGGGACACCGCCGCCGAAACCGACACCAAAACCGACACCGCCCCCGACCCCGACCCCGACCCCGACAGGAACAGATTCAGAACAGGCTCAGTAGTGCCTCCGCCGGGTCCGTGAGCCCCGTACCCCCGTCCGGGAGCGGGAGTTCGAACCAGACCGTCTTGCCGCGTGGCGTACGCCGTGAGCCCCAGGCGGCGGACAGCAGACCGACGAGTTGCAGACCGCGGCCCCCCTCGTCCGTGTCCCGGGCCCGGCGGCGGCGCGGCTGGACCAGGCCCGCGTCCCACACCTCGCAGACGAGCGTCCGGTCGAGCAGCAGCCGCAGCCGGATCTCGCCCTCGCCGTAGCGCAGCGCGTTGGTCACGAGCTCGCTGACCAGCAGCTCGGCGGTGTCGACCAGCGGCTCCAGGCCCCAGGAGGTCAGCTGGGTGCGGGCGTACTCGCGGGCCCGGCCCACGCTGCGCGGCTCACGCGGCAGGGTCCAGTCGCCGACGGACTCTTCGGGCAGCCCCTGGACACGTGCCATCAGCAGGGCGATGTCGTCCTCGCCGTGGTGGGTGTCCAGGGTGTTGAGGACGTGGTCGCAGACGTCCTCCAGGGGGCGGGAGGGGTCCGTCAGTGCCCCGACGAACGCTTGCAGGCCCTCGTCGAGGGGATGGTCGCGCGATTCGACCAGTCCATCCGTGTAGAGCGCCAACAGCGCACCTTCGGGCAGTTCGACCTCCACCTCCTCGAAGGGCTCGCCGCCGACGCCCAGCGGCATGCCGGGCGGCACGTCCAGCATCAGCGCGCTCTCGCCGGGCTCGACCAGGACCGGCGGCAGATGGCCGGCGTTGGCGAAGGTGATCCGCCTGGTCACCGAGTCGTACACCGCGTACACGCAGGTCGCGAGGTACACCTCGGAGAGGTCGGCGTCACGGGGCTGACGGGCGGCGCGGGTGGCCTGCTGCACCCCGCCGGGGGTGCCGAGGCCGCGGGCGATCTCGTCCAACGCCGAGAGCACTTCGGCGGGTTCCAGGTCGAGCAGCGCCAAGGTGCGTACGGCCGTACGGAGTTCACCCATCGCGACGGCGGCGCGCAGGCCTCGGCCCATGACGTCGCCGACGACCAGCGCCGTGCGGTGGCCGGGGAGTTCGATGACGTCGAACCAGTCGCCGCCGACCTCGGTGGCCGCGTTTCCGGGGAGGTAGCGGCAGGCGATGTCCAGGCCGGAGGCCTCGGGGTCGCCGGGCGGCAGCAGCGAACGCTGCAGGATCAGCGCGCGCTCGTGCTCGCGGCGGTACAGACGGGCGTTGTCGATACAGACCGCGGCGCGTGCCGCCAGCTCCACCGCCAGCGAGCGGTCGCGCTCACCGAACGGCTCACTGCCCTTCGTACGGGAGAACTGCGCGAGTCCTACGACGGTGTCGTGCGCGACCATCGGCACGGCGAGCGTGGACTGTATGAGGCCGCCGTCCTCGGCCGGGACCTGCTGGGGGCGGGCGGTGCGCAGGGCGTCCGCGCAGGGCGAGTTGAACGCGTAGTGGTGGACCGCGCCGACGGCGACGGGCGCGGGCCCGCCGATGAACGGGGCGTCGGAGACGGCACTGGCGAAGGCGACCCGGCGCAACTCCGCGCTGCCGTCGGCGAGCGCCCGCGGGGTCTCGTCGCCCGCCAGCAGGCCCTGGTAGAGGTCGACGGTCGCGAGGTCGCAGAAACCGGGCACGACGACGTCGAGGAGTTCGCGTGCGGTGGTCTCCAGGTCGAGGGAGTTGCCTATGCGGGCGCCCGCCTCGTTCAGAAGGGCGAGATTGCGCCGGGCGGCGGCCGCTTCACGGGCTGCGGCGCGGCGGCTGGTGATGTCGGTTCCGAGCCAGGCGATGCCGATGGGGCGGCCGCTGCCGCTG
This sequence comes from Streptomyces sp. SD15, assembly GCF_054462255.1. Lineage (NCBI taxonomy): Bacteria > Bacillati > Actinomycetota > Actinomycetes > Kitasatosporales > Streptomycetaceae > Streptomyces > Streptomyces sp. SD15. The sequence goes on from NZ_JBTLMO010000009.1 coordinate 21,888, forward strand.
TGCACGCGGTAGAGGTTGATGGACCAGTGGCGGCGGTCGTCGGAGCCGGGCACGAAGCCGGTGACGTGCATGTCCGTGATGGAGTCGCCGGTTTCGAGGACGCGGCGCAGCGTCGCGGTGACGCGCTCGGCCTCGGAGCGCGGCAGATAGTCGTGGACGGTGCGGCCTCGGTGGTCGTCGACGCCGGCGCCGAACACCGAGGCGAAGCGCTGGTTGGCACGGCGGACCCGCAGGTCCGTGTCGATCAGCAGAAAGCCGAACGGAGATTGACCGAAAATCGCCTGCGAGGCGGCGAGGTCCGTCTCGATCCGTCGGAGCGTCCGGACGTCCACGACGATGCATACGGCGGCCCGCTCGCCGTCCTCCGTCGTGGTGGGCATCACATAGACCTCGGCGAGACCCTCGGCGCCCTTCTTGCCGTCCTCGGAGGCCGGCATCCGGAAGGGGACCACACCGGTCCACTCCCGGCCGTCCAGGATCTCGGCCATCTTGCGCTGGCCGCGCTCGCGCTGGTCGGGGGCGAAGAACGCCTCGATGGGGTCCATACCGAGGGCGCGCTCCGCGGATATCCCGAAGAGCTGCTCGGCACGCAGACTCCACTGGTCGACGAGCCCGTCGGCGCCGATGGAGAACGAGGCGACCTTGATGTAGTCATATATCGACCCCGGCGGACTGCTCTGCCACATCGCGTCGCCCAACGGTTCACCCGCCAACTCGACCATCGCTCGGGCCGCCGCCTCGACCATCGCTCCGGCCGCGGGATCGGCCGCCGGATCGGCCGCCATCTTGGCCACCGCGTCGGCCGCCTCGTCGTGCACTGCTTCGGCTGCCGGATCAGCCGCTGGTTCGGCCGCCGGATCAGCCGCTGGTTCGGCCGTCAGATGGGCCATCGATGTGGCCGCCGCTTCGGCAGGCAGCTCGCTCGCCGCATTGGCTCTTACTCCGCCCGCCGCGTCAGCCGTCACGTCGCCCGTCGACTCGGCCGCCGCAATGGCCGTCGACTCGGCTGCCACCTCACCCGCCGCAGCGACCATCGCTTCGCCCGCCGCGTCAGGCGTCACGTCACCCGACGCCCAGGACGTCGCGTCGCCCGCCGCGTCGGCCGCCGCCACGACCGCCGCCTCGGACACGGCGGAATCGACCGTGGCGTCAGCCCTCGCGCCGTCCGACGGGTCCTCGGACTCCGTGGCCTTCGCTGGTATCTCGCTCACGCGAACCGTCCCCTCCAGCTCACCGCGTCCGGCACCGGTCACCGGGGGCGGCTGCCCGCAGTATCCAGCACTACGGTGCCGCACAACACGGTGTTCACGATCACAGCACGGTCCCGATGGTTTTTGGACCGGCCGCGACATACTCCCAGTCTTCTAACCAGGTGGCACCCCGCCGAATCCCAGACTCCGGACAGCGCCACTGGCCTGAACCAATCGGTCGTCCCCCGCCCGACGGACCCTCAGCCGGGCACCGCCAGCTCGAACCACACCGTTTTGCCGGTGCCCCCGGGCCGGGTCCCCCAGCGGCGCGAGGAACCGGCCACGAGCTGCAGCCCCCGCCCGCTCTCGTCATCGGCGGCGGCGGCCCGCGCGCGGGGCGGGTCGGGCAACGGGTCGGAGACCTCCACCAACAGGGCGCCCGGCACCCCGGCGGGTCTGACCAGGCGGACGCCGATCGGGCCGGTGGCATGCCGCAGGGAGTTGGTCACCAGCTCGCTGACCAGCAACGCGGTCACGTCACCGAGGGAGTCCAGCTCCCAGGTGCGCAGCTGGCCCCGGACGACTGCTCGGGCGGTGCGGACGGCACCCGGCTCCGCGGGAAAGGTCCACTCGGCCCAGTCGCCTTCAGTGTCGATCACGCCGATCACTTCCCAGGCCAAGAGCGCACCCATGTCCGGTTTCATGGGGTTAATGGGCACATACCCGATATCCGGGATGCCTTACCGCACACATGGGCGCACTGTGGCACGAACGGCGTACGCCACCCCGGGCCAGAGGCACGACCCGCCCCCTCCCACGTCCGGAAGCCGGGCATCGTGAGACATGCGCCGGGGGTGCGCCTGGTCCGCGCCACGGACCTCACCGCGCGCCGCACCGCGCCCGGCGGGACCTATGCGCCCGTATCCCACCGGAGCAGCGTGGCCTTCACAGCGGGGACGTCCTGGTCCAGCCAGTCCACGTCCCAGACCTCGCCCGGGGCCAGCCAGCGCAGTTCGTCGTGGTCCTCGAGGGGCTTCGGGTCACCCGAGCCGGGGCGCAGTCGCGCGGTCCACACGCGCAGGACGTACGGCGTGCGCAGGGGCCACTCCCCCGGGACGCGCTCGACGGGCTCGGCATCGACGCCGAGTTCCTCGCGCAGTTCGCGTACGAGGGCGACTTCGGGTGCCTCGCCGGGTTCGACCTTGCCGCCGGGCAGCTCCCAGCGTCCGGCCAGTTCGGGGGGTGCGCTGCGGCGCGCGGCGAGGAGGCGTCCGTCGCGCTGGAGGGCGGCTCCCACCACCACGATCCGTTCGGTCATGCGCGGGAGCCTACTTGGATCCGTTCTGCCCGATTCGCTCGACCCAGTAGAGCTGCTTGTGGCCGCGGTCGTCGAGGCTGTCCGCGATCTTCTGGGCCTCGACCCGGGTCGCGTACCGGCCGACGCGGTAGCGATTGCCGTTGTCGTCCTGGCGTATGACGAGCCAGGGAAGAGTGATCGTGCCGTCATTCATCGAGCCCCTCCACTTCCCGCCCCCGGCTCGCGTCCTACCCCGCGCCCTAACGAAACCGCAATCCGCATATGCCCGAGCCTACGCCTAACCTTCACGCAGCGAATACGCCTTTTCACAAAGAGGTACGCAACCAGCCAGGACGGAGGGGGCGCACGCCGTCGAACGCGCCGTCGACCGCCCTCCGCGCGACTCCCGGGCAGCGCGAACTCCACCCCGGGCAGGGCATTCGAGAAAGGCCAGATTCCAACCGGCCTCACACCCAGGGCACTTGGCTACGGCCGCATCCGCGGCTACGTCACCGGCAGGTGCGGCTACTTCACCGGCAGGTGATACGCGACGCGATACCGGTCCGCCGGCACGACGACGTCGGCCGTCTCGACCGGGCGGCCCGACGCGAAGTACGTGCGCTGGATGACGACGACCACGTGCCCGGGGACGCCGCCCAGCGCGAGGAGTTCCTCGGCGAGGCCGGGGCGCGCGCCCACCTCCTCCGTGACGTTGTCCACGACCACGTCGATGGCCGCCATTCGCTCGACGACGCCCATGCCGCCGAGCGGCCCCTCCTCGGGGAGCATCACCGGCGTACGCCCCGTGACGGCGAGGGGCTCCCAGGACGTGGAGAGCATCATCGCCTCGCCCGCGTCCCGGAACACGTAGTTCGTACACATCACGCGGTCGCCGGGCCGGATGGAGAGCCGCTCGGCGATCGCCCCGCTCGCCTCGGCCTGCTCGCTGTGCGACTCCCAGGTGCCGCGCGCGGACAGGTCGGCCTGCTCCTGCCGGAAGGGCGTGGCGCCGCTGTCCGGCCGGTATCCGGAGCGGGCCACCCGGCGGGGCACCGGCCGCTCCCGCACATACGTCCCCGAACCGGAGCGCCCCTCGACCAGGCCCTCGGCCATCAGCACCTTGCGCGCCTCCAGGGCGACCGTGTCCGAGACTCCGTACGCCTCGCGGATCCTGGCCTGGGAGGGGAGGCGGGTGTGCGGTGGCAGCGAGCCGTCGACGATCTTCTTGCGGAGATCACCCGCGACGCGCAGGTACGCCGGCTGCTCACCGAAAGTCACTGGCCGCTCCCATCAGGTTGTACAGACAGCTACAGCCTGGCAACCGTGGGTTGTGCCGTGCAAGCAATGGCCAAAGAATCACTCGATGTGATTACTTATGGCCGCCGAGGGCATACCCAGGCACTTTCTCCCCCGTACAGCCCCCGTCACACCTCCAGGCCGGTGCCGTCTCCACCCTCGCCCTCGCTGTCACCGTCCTCGCCGTACGACGGCGGGATGGTGGCGAGGCCCAGAGCCTTGCGTGCGGTGACCGTCCGGTCCGGGTCGATGAGCTTAAAACCCTTGTCGTAGTGGACGTAGAAGGCGTCCGCGTCCTGTGCGTCGGCCGCCTTCGCCCACTCCTTCCGCGACGCCTCGATGTCCTTCACCAGAGCGGCGACGGGCTTGTCGGCCGTGGCGTGCCAGCCGTGGCCGCGCAGCCGGTCCGCCTGCTCGCCGAGCGCGTCGGACACCCTGGTCGCCCACTCCTTGTGGCCCGGCAGGTCGTCCTCGACGTACGTCTCCTCGGGTGCCGAGTCCATCGCCGCGTTGAGCACGTCGGCGGCCTGCAGATACGCGAACTGATCGGCGTTCAGTGTGAGGGAGTCGTTGCGCAGGGAGCCGGTCAGACTGCCGTTCTCGTCCGTGTTCCCGAACATGCAGGTGATCTCGCGGTCGCCGAGGCGCCAACTGGTCCTGGTCGGCGTGAAGTAGTACACGTCGACGTCGCCCGGGACGGCCCAGGCGTCCATCGCGTACGCGTCCTGGAGCGCGTAGCACTTGGTGTCGGCGGCGTCGACGACCTCGCTGTCGCCCGGGTAGCTCCCGCCGCTCATCGTGAAGTTCGCGAACACCTCCGCGTCGTGCGGCCCGGAGCACGGCACCTTGTCGACGTCGTACGCCAGGCCCTCCAGCCCGCCGCCCGGCGCGTCGAAGCACTCGCCCTTCTCCAGCGAGAAGGCGGAGTTCGAGTCGTTCGCCGCGTCTTCGATGCCGTCCCAGAAGTCGCGCACGCCGCCGGTGGCCAGCGCGAGCACGACCAGCGCGACGCCGAGCGAGGACATCACGATGCCGCCCACCGCCAACCCCTTGCCCCGCTCGCCCCGCTTCTTGATCTGCGCGAGCGCGATGATCCCGAGCACCAGCCCGACGGCGGGCAGGAAGCAGAGGATGCCGAGCACCAGCGCGGTGATCGCGAGACCGTTGACGGGCGCGGGGCGGTTGTACGGGGAGTAGCCCTGGCCCCAGACCTGGTACGGCGCCTGGGGATACGGTCCCTGCGGATGCGGCCCCTGGGGATACGGCCCCTGAGGGTACGGCCCCTGGGGGTACGGAGGCAGGTACTGGCCCTCGGGCTGCTGGGGCCCGGGCGGCGGGGGTATGGCCACGAGTACCTTGCTCCTAGTCCAGGCGGATTTACGTAGAACTGTCGTGCGACTTCCGTACAGCTGCCGTACGGCTGGGCGCATCGTAAGCGCGGCACGGGATGGGGCGGCAGTGGGGGCCTGGGGCGGGGGTGGGCATCGGACGGTGTCGGAGGTGCGGCGTCCTCAGGAAATGCGTCAAAGGCCTACGCGGACCGCTCGCATCGCGCGCATAGCCTGCGCACATGACACCTTTGCCGGATTGCTTCTGCCCGGCGGACGGTACGCGCGTCCCCGGCGGCTCGCTCGACTGGTGCTGCCCGGTCTGTCGCGGCCCGCTCGACCTGGACTTCGCGCCGACGCCGGCGTCCCTCAAGTCCCTCAGCGGACGGGTGAATTCACTGTGGCGGTACGCGGAATGCCTCCCACTGGCCTCGCCCACGGTCAGCCTGGGCGAGGGCCGCACCCCCCTGGTGTCGCTGCGCGAGGGCGTCTCGGCCAAGCTGGACTTCCTGATGCCGACGCTGTCGTTCAAGGACCGCGGCGCCGTTCTGCTGGCCGAGCTGGCGCTGCGGCTGCACCCCCGGCAGGTGCTCGCGGACAGCAGCGGCAACGCGGGGACGGCGATCGCCGCGTACTGCGCGCGGGCCGCGCTGCCCTGCACGGTGTACGTCCCCGAGGGGACGTCGCCGAAGAAGCTCGAGCAGATGGAGGCGCACGGGGCGCGGGTGCACGTCGTGGACGGGGACCGGGAGACGACGGCGCGGGCGGCGCGGGAGGCGGCGGACTCGCCGGGCACGTTCTACGCCTCGCACGTCTTCAACCCGTACTTCCTGCACGGCACGAAGACCTACGCCCACGAGCTCTGGGAGGACCTCGGCGGACGCCTCCCCGACGTCCTCGTCGTCCCCGTCGGCAACGGCACACTGCTTCTCGGCGCCGCCCTCGCCGTCGCCGAGCTGCACTCCGCCGGGCTCATCGACCGGCGGCCCGCCCTGTACGCCGTCCAGGCCGCCGCGGTCGCGCCGCTGGCGCACGCCTGGTCGCAAGGTGCGGACGAGCTGGTCGGCGTCACCCCGACGGCGCCCACCTTCGCCGAGGGCATCGCGATCCCGAGCCCGCCACGGGCCCGCCAGATCCTGCGGGCCGTACGCGACTCGGGCGGGACCTTCCTGACCGTGACGGAGGACCAGATCCGGCACGCCCAAAGGGACTTGGCTTCACAGGGCCTGTACGTCGAGGCGACGGGCGTGGCGTGTTGGGCGGCTGTGCGGGAGGGGGCGCTCGGGGGGCGGACGGCGGTGGTGCCGTTGTGCGGGGCGGGGGTGAAGACGGGCTTGGCGAGGGGGTAGTTCGCCCCCGCCGCCCCTACCCGTCCCATCCGTACCTGGGGGCTGCCGCCCCCAGGCCCCCGCTTCGGCCTGGACGGCCTCGTCCTCAAACGCCGGACGGGCTGAGATGCCTGGCGGGGTCTGGGGCGGAGCCCCAGAAGGATGATGGGGGTCCCCCCTGCTCGAGCGAAGCCGAGAGCTTGGGGGAGGGTAGGGGCGGCGGGGGCGAACTCACCCCGTACGTGGGAAACTCCGGCGCGCATACCACCCCCACCCCGTCCCCCACCCCATCGTCGAAAGGTGACCACGCGCCGCCTCCCCCTCCTCCTCCTCGCCTCCCTCACCACCGCCCTGCTCCTCCCCCTCCCCCCGGCATCAGCCACACCCCACCCGGCAACGACCGGATGCAGGGAGTCCGACCCGACCTGGTCCCCGACCGCGACAAAGATCGACTCCAAGGACGCGTACCACCCCTACGTCGGCAACGGCTACCTCGGCACCCGCGTCCCTCCCACCGGCACGGGCTACGCGGCCTCCGCCGAGAAGACAGGCTGGCCGCTCTACACCCCCCGCTACGACGGCACCTTCGTCGCGGGCCTCTACGCCCGCGGTCCGAAGAACACGGCCGGCCGCGAGGCCATCGCCGCGCTGCCCACCTGGTCGGGCCTCGACCTCCGCGTCGGCGACGAGACGTACGGCGCACACAGTCGCGTCTCGCACTACCGCCAAACCCTCTCCCTCCGCTGCGGCTACGTCCGCACCGCCCTCACCTGGACCACCGCCGACGGCCGCCGCACCGATCTGACGTACGACGTCCTCACGGCCCGCGACACCCCGCACACCGGAGCCGTCCGCCTCCACGTCACCCCGCACTGGGACGGCGAACTCACCGTCACCGACCGCATCGACGGCCGCGGCGCCCGCCGGATCACACAGACGGACGCGGGCCGCGTCGGCGATCGCACCATCGGCGTGGCGTTCCGTACGGACGGCACCAAGGTGGACGGCGCGGTGGCCTCCACGCTGGACGCGCCCGGAATCCACCAACCCACATACACGGACGGAAAGTTGGGCACACGGCAGTCGGCGACCTTCCCCGCCCGCCAGGGTCGGGGCTACGAGGTCACCAAGTACGTCGGCGTCGACACCGCCCTCACCTCCCCCGACCCTCAAAACGCCGCCCGCGCCGCCTCACTGCGCGCCGCCGCCCGCGGCTGGCCCGCGCTCATGGCCGCCCACACCGACGCCTGGCGCGCGCTCTGGTCCGCGGACATCGAGGTGCCGGGCCGCCCGGAGATCCAACTGTGGGCGCGCTCGGCCCAGTACGGCCTGCTGTCGTCGCTCCGCCGCGGCGCCCGTGACAGCATCGCCCCCGCGGGCCTGACCAGCGACAACTACGCGGGCATGATCTTCTGGGACGCCGAGACCTGGATGTTCCCGTCGCTGCTCGCCACCCGCCCCGAACTCGCCCGTCCGATCCTCGAATACCGCTACCGCACCCGCGCCGCGGCCGCCGACAACGCGCGCAGGACAGCCGTGTCCGGCCTCTTCTACCCGTGGACCAGCTCGAGCCGCGGCCGGCTGTGGACCGAGTGCCAGAGCTGGAACCCGCCGCACTGTGTCACCCAGAACCACCTCCAGGGCGACATCGCGCTGGCCGCCTGGCAGTACTACCTCTCGACCGGCGACCGCGCGTGGCTCCGCGATCGGGGCTGGCCGCTCCTCAAGGGTCTTGCGGAGTACTGGACTTCACGCGCCACGAGGAACCCCGACGGCACGTACTCCATCAAGGGCGTCGCGGGCCCGGACGAGTACAGCAACGGCGTGAACGACGGCGTCTACACGAACGCCGTCGCCGCCACCGCCCTGCGCGCCGCGACCCGCGCCGCGTCGGTCCTCAGCACGCCCGCCGCCGCCAACTGGACTGCCGTCGCGGACAAGTTGCGCATCCCGTACGACCCGAAGCGCAAGGTCTTCCTCCAGTACGCGGGCTACGACGGCTCGCAGATCAAGCAGGCGGACACCGTGCTGCTGACCTACCCGCTGGAGTGGCCGATGCCGGAGGGTGCCGCGTCCGCCACCCTCGACCACTACACCCAGCGCACCGACCCGGAGGGCCCGGCGATGACGGACTCGGTGCACGCGATCGACGCGGCCGCGATCGGTGAGCCGGGGTGTGTCACGTACACCTTCCTCCAGCGTGCCTACCGGCCCTTCTCCCGGGGGCCGTTCGCCCTGTTCTCGGAGGCCCGCGGCGACAAGGCGGGCGCCGGGGACGCTCTCGCGGGCTCCCCCGCGCAGGACTTCCTCACCGGCAAGGGCGGCTTCCTGCAGATCTTCACGCACGGCCTGACCGGCCTCAGGCTGCGCGAGAACGCCCTCCACCTGGACCCGTCGCTGCCGCCCCAACTGTCGGACGGTGTCCGGCTGTCGGGGCTCCGCTGGCGCGGTCGTACGTACGACATCGCCCTCGGCCCCGACACGACCACGGTCCGGCTGCGTTCCGGCGCCCCGTTCACCCTGGACACCCCCGAGGGGCGCTACACCCTCGCCGACACCGTCACCCTCAAGACCCGCCGCCCCGACCTCGCCCCGACCGGGGACCTCGCACGCTGCCGCCGGGTGACGGCCACCTCCTCGGAGCCGGGCCTCTATCCGGAGGCGGCGGTGGACGGCAACGCGACGACGGCCTGGTCACCGGAAGCCGACCAGGCCTCCCTCACCGTCGACTTGGGCCGCCCGGCGCGTGTTGGCTCGGTACGGCCGACCTGGACCGAGCCGCCGACGTCGTACGCCGTCGAGGTGTCTGCGGACGGCCACGACTGGCGAGCCCCGGGAGGCGGCGCGCCGGTCCGCTTCGTACGCGTCACCGTGCACGGAACCGCGGCCCTCACCGAACTCGACGTGCGCCGCTAGGCGCGCTCGCTCTCGAGCCGCTGGCCGATCTCACGGGTCCAGTTGATCAGCACGCCGGCCGGGCGGACGACCAGGAAGTGGCTGTGCCCGTTCGTGCACCGCGCGGACGGATCCGAACCCGGGCGCCTCCAGCGCCGCGACCCGCAGCCGCCCCTCGGTGACGTCCTTCAGCCGGGAGACCGGGATGAACTCCAGCTCCTTGCCGACGAGTTCGGCAGGGATCGGTGCCAGCGCCGAGCGCACCGCTTCGAGCGCCCGCGTCCGTTCGGCGAGCACGGCCCGCGCCGCCTCGTACGACCCGGTGCTCTCGGCGAGCAGATCCCGCTCATTGTTTCCCCACCGGCCCGACACTCCTGCCCCGGACTGACACCCCCGCCCTGCCGTCGGACGCGCTTGATCACGGCTTCCGCCCAGGAATTCGAACCTGCGAGCAGCCGTCCGCGGCAAGTCGTACGGCGCCTGGTCATGTCCACCGTTTCTTGTCCGGCGTGTGTCGACTTTGGCTAAGGTGCATTTGAGTCGACGGGTGACGTTCGTCGCATGTGAGCGGGGCCGGTACGGGGGCGTGAGTGAGCGGTTCAGACAGTACTCAACTTGTGTTTGTGCACGGTATCGGCGGTTTACGGGATGCCGGACAGGAGCGCCGCGCATGGTTGGAAGCGCTGGCCGAGGGGGCACGCAACGCAGGTCATTCCGACGCGGTCTCCGGGCTGACTCAGGGGTGGTTGGCCGAGACGCGCTTCGCGGATTACAGCAATCTGTTCTCAGCCCCGGAAGCGCAGGGTTCCGAAGCCGAGCAACCCGACAACACGCAGCTGGAGTTCCTGGACGCGCTGGTCCGGGAATTGATCGACGAACTCGGCCGGGAGTCCCGAGAACAGGGCGATCGGCGTGCGCTACAGGTGATTGAGGATGCCCGGGCGCAGTTGCCCCACCCCGATGAAGAACTGCAGGGTTTCGGGGCGCCCATTCGCGTCCTGGGCAGGGTGCTGACGACGCTGCTCCAGGTACCGGGGCTGCGCAAGGCTGCCCAGTGGGCAAGTGGTCGGCCGTTGCTGTGGCATTTGGCGCAGGTGGGCCGCTATCTGGACCGCAAGGAGGCCGATGGCGACGGGCGCCCCCTGGACGTGTGCATCCGCGAACGTGTGCTGCAAGGAGCAGACCCAGATCGACCACTGGTGGTGGTGGCACACTCCCTCGGGACGGTAGTGGCATTCGAGGCGCTGCACGACTACCCGGGTCAGGTCAAGCTCCTGGTGACGCTGGGCTCCCCCCTCGCGACGGGCGCAGCCGTGCTCCAGCGGGTGCGTCCACAGCCGGCCCGCACGCCGGCGTCTGTTGAGCGATGGCTGAACTTCTGGGACAGGGACGACATCGTGGTGGCGCGGCCCAAGGTGCAACAGTGGATGCTGCCCAGCCTCTCCGGTGTGGGTCCGGTGACGTCCCGGGTGGATTCGGACGGCCTGTGGGTGCACACGGCAACCAAGTATCTGCGGCAGTCAGCCGTGGCCGGACCCATTGTCGAAGCGCTGAAGAAGTGACGAGCGAGCCACTGCGGCATGTGCTGGTGGTGGGGGCGCAGTGCAAGGCCATGGGTACCTTGAAGCGCCTGGAGCAGGCCGCGCAGGAGCTGCATGCGGTACTGACCGCCCCCGTACTGGGAGGGTGCCGATCTCGTGTCGGTGAATATCCGTCCTTGCTGGTGGGGGCGGAGCTGGAACCCGAAGACGTCCGCAAGGCCGTGCATGAGGCAGTGCGACAGGCGCGAGCCGACAACGCGGTGCTGGTGGTGGCCCTGCTCGGGCACGGGTTCACCACCCCACAGCAGACGGATCTGTACTACATGGTCGGCGAGTCCACCACCGGAAGCACCATGTCGGCGGTGAACGTCGGACAGATACTCACCGAGGCAGTCGACGAACCCGGTGTCGAAGGGGTGATAGCCCTGGTTGACACCTGTCACGCGGCCGGTGCGATGCCGGACGCGGGCAGGCTCGCAGGCGGGGTCCGCGCGGGCCGTACGCGGCTGTCGGTCCTCACCGCCGCCGCGGCTGATCAGCCGGCCCGCGACATGCGCTTGACCTTCGCCCTGGTCGAGGTGTTGCGCGCCGGGCTGGCCGGAGCGGGCGACACGCTGTACGCGGACAGAAGACTGACCGACGAACTACGCGCTCGAGTCGCCGGGCAGGCCATCGGTCGGTTCGAGCACGACAACGACCCCTTCGCGCTGGCCGGTCTGTGGCTGGCTCGCAACGTGCGTCACGTCGGCGGCAGCGGCGGCGAAGTTGTGGGTCCGGTGGGGCGGAAGATCCTCGAAGATGCCGTGGGTATGTGGCGGGCACAGCAACGCCTGCCCGAGCGTTTGACGCGTTCCGCGCTGGATGAACTGCACACTTTCGCGCGCACAGGCCTGGTCGAGGACGCCGCTCATCCGCACTGGCGCACGCGGGTCGGCGATGTAGTGGCCACGCTCCTGGAGTGCATCCAGGCGGTCGATCTTCTCAGTGAGGTATTCGCCGAGGTCCTGACCAGCGATATTCTGCGCTCCGCACGACAGTTGGCGAAGTTCCCGTACGAGGCAGAGGGTCCGGAGCTGTTGCGCGACCTGGTGGAGTACGCCGCTCTGCGCACCCAGACCCGCCGTGTGCCACAGTGGCGGGGTCTGGCCCGTTTCGTCGCGGCGCTCGCCCACCTGTCCGGGACTGGCGGTACGGACCCGAGGATCAGAGCGTGGGCGCGCCGCCTCCGGGTCAACACCGAGTTCAACGACGCCTTGGCCGAGTTCACGAAAGACCAACAGCAGCAGGAACTGCGCCTGGTCATCAGCTTGGCCGGCGCCTGGACCGACTGGCCCGAGGAACTGGACGCCTGGCTCGTCAGCGGCGCGGGGACGCTTCCGGTGCATCAGCGTTTCCGCTGCGAATCCGCCGACCGCCTTGGCGCGGTGACGGCGATGGGAGACGCCTTGGTGTGGGCCCGCGAGCAGCTGCCTGTGCCGCAGCTGTTGGTGAACGTGGATGTGGCCGCACCCGCTCATCTGCTGGCCCAGTGGCATCCGGAGGAGGCGAGGATCGGCCGGCGCGGACCGCGCCTGCTGGGAGCGAAGCACGCTGTTGTCGTGCGCTGGAGCGGCCGGATGGATCCGGGCGAGGAGAACTCCGAGATGAACGATGCCGCCCGCAAGACGTTGAGAGCCATGGCGTCCTGCGGGAAGGTGCCGGTGGAATGGGTCGACGCGGCCGCCTTGTGCGACCCGACCGGACTCGAGCAGGGCCTCGTGACCGGGCAGTACGACACCGCGGTCGGGATCGACCATCATCCCGAGTCCCTGCACGAGGTCTTGGACCTGCTGCTGCCGTATGCCCCGATCATCCTGTGGCCGCGCCCCGAGGCCCGGCCCGGTGACGGTCGGCTTCAGATGCTGGTGCAGCAGCAGTGGCACGAGCTGCCGGGCGGTTTCACCGCTGCCTACCAGAACCGCTGGTCGAGCCATGAGGGGTGTCTGGTCTGTCTCGGCGATGTCCGTGCGGTGTGGCACGACGAAGCCTGGCTCGAATTCTGCCGCCCTTTCGAGAACCGTTTTGTGGCCGCGCTTGAGGAGGAGCAGTGAGCTGGAAGCCTTACTACCGCGGTGACGGTGCCCGGCGGCGGACACCGCTGGCGGCACCGCCGCCGTGGCGGTCCTTTCCCCGCACACCACAGCACCGGCAGTACCAACCGCCACCTGGTCTCGTCGACGCGGTCAACGCGGCACTTTGTCTGCGCCGTCCGCTCCTGGTCACCGGCCCGGCCGGATCGGGGAAGTCCACCGTGATCGAGCAAGTGGCCCATGAGCTGGACCTGGGCCGGGTGCTGCGCTGGCACATCACCTCTCGCAGCTCGCTCTCCGAGGCGCTGTACCGCTACGACGCCCTGGGGCGGATCCATGCCCAGAGTCTGCAGGCAGCCATGGGCCCGAGGTCCGCAAACCGAACGGGTCGTGTCCGTGACGACATTGCCCCATTCCTGCAACTCGGCCCACTCGGTACCGCGTTGCTGCCCGCTGAACACTCGCGCGCGCTGCTGATCGATGAGATCGACAAGAGTGACCTGGACCTGCCCAGCGACCTGTTGGAGATCCTGGAGCGCGGTGAGTACGAAATTCCCGAACTCGTGCGTTACAGACGGCCCAGGGTCATGATCCGCCAGTGGGACAGTCATGACGAGCACCCGATCGATCGCGGGCGGGTGCAGTGCACCCAGTTCCCCTTCATTGTGCTGACCAGCAATGGTGAGCGGGACTTCTCCCCGGCGTTCCTGCGCCGATGCATCCGCTACACCATGCCTCCACTGACCTCGGAGCTGCTGAGCGAGATCGTGCGAGCGCATTTCGGTGCGGTACCGGAGAACGGGGCGGAGGCATTGGTCAATGAGTTCGCCGACCGTGTGACCGCGGGCGAGCATCTCGCCATTGACCAGCTTCTGAACGCCGTGGCGCTGCTGACCGGTGACCAGGCGCCGGAGAACGCGCAGTATCGGGAGCTGCACGCACTGCTCTTGCGCGAGCTCTCGCGTGCCTGACAGCCTCGGCCGTCTGCTGGCCGCGCTGAGTAAGGTCGTGGCCGCCGACCTTGATGCGCGGACTCTTGCGGACGCCTTGTGGTTGGCCGCTGCTCACAGCGACGGCGACGAGGTTTCCGGGGCACCTTCTGCGTCATCCACTCCGGGCTCCACGGCCCATGAGTCCGACTCCGCCAGTGCCGCTGGGCACTCCATGCCCGCACCGAAGCGCACGACCGGCGGTGCGGGCATGGAGGTGTCCGCGCGCCATCCCGGTGGAACCGCCCGCGTGCGCGGCGTCCCCTTGTCGTTGGGACGGGCCGAACCCCTGCCGGAGGCGTTGGCCATCGGCCGCGCGCTCCAGCCGTTCCGCCGTCCATGGCGCCGCGGTGGCCGAACACAACTGGACATCGAGGCCACCGTGGAGCACTACGCTCGCGGAGGACCTCTGGTACCGCTGTTCCGGCCCGCGCCGGAGCCCTGGTTCGAAGCGGTCATCGTCGTGGACACCTCCCTGTCGATGAGTGTGTGGGAAGAGACCGCACACAGCGTGACCAAGCTGCTGAGCGGGTTGGGAGCGTTCCGCGCCGTGCAGACATGGCAGCTGGACTGGCGGGACGACCAGCCACAGTTGCGTGACCACCACGGCCGTACCGTTCCCGCCGACCGCGCCCCTCATCACGGAAGCGGAACGCAGGGCAGACGCCTGATCCTGACCGTTTCCGACTGCGCCGCGAGAGGCTGGCACCAGCCACTCCCCTGGCAGCTCCTCAGTGACTGGGGTCAACAGGTTCCCGTGGTCCTGCTCGATCCGCTGCCCCAACGCCTCTGGCGCCGCTCCGCCCTCAACCTGCCGGCTGTGCGTGCCGCCACCGGGCAGACCGGCGATCGCAATGGCGCCCTGCGCTTCCGCATTCCCACGAGGTTGCGACCACGTCCCGGACGCCAGGAGGACCTCGGTCCGTGGCAGGCTCTGCCCGTCGTCTCCTGTACGCCCCACTCCCTGGGTGCCTGGGCCGACATGCTCATGCGCGCGGACCCACGTGGCTGCGATGCCGTACTGATCCCTGCCACCGGGCGCATCCCCCGCGAGACCCCCGTACACCGCGGTACCGGTCCCACGCCGCGGACCGATCCGGCAGCTCTCGCCGAGGCGTTCGTGCGCACGGCCCCGGCCCCCGCGGTCCGCCTCGCCATCCTCTGCTCCAGCCTGCCCGAGCTCGCCCTGCCCCTGCTGAATGTGCTGCGCGACGAGGCCGTACCGGAAGCCCAGCACTCCGACCTCGCCGAGGTGCTCACCAGCGGCCTGTTCACCGTGACCCGCGACCCCGGTCACGATCCCGTGCTCACCCTCCACGCCGAGGCCCGCGAAGGACTGCGCGCCTATCTGACGACACACGACGAGTGGCAGGCCCTGCGCGCCTTCGACCGCCATGTCGCCGCCCACCCTTACGCTCCCCAGGGCATCGCCGCGGTCCTGCACGACCCTCGGGCCGCCGCCGAACTACCCGCCCAGCTACGCCCCTTCGCGAAGGCGGCGGCCTCCATCCGGCACGGCCTCACCCCGGGCCCTTCCACAGCGGGCGAAAGCACCGGACCATCACGAGCCGACGGAAGCGGCGAGCAGACCGCCCGCCTGACCGAAGTGAGCTCACCGCACGAGGCCCTCGATCGCCGTCGCGTCGAGCGAAGCGATACGGCCGACGAGGTGTCCGCCGTTCACGCGGTCATCCAACGGAAACTGCGCGTCTTCTTCGCCGAAGACCTGCCCCGGGAGCCAAGCCTCGACAACGTCGGGCTCCTTCTGCGGCACTTGCTCGACTTCGTTCACGCCCGGTTGCCGGTTCCTCCGGACGGGCGGTCGAGCGGAGACACCTACCTCGACGAACACCGGGCGGCGGACGGTCGTCTCTCGGAGAGGAATGCCGTCGACGCCATCAGCCGACATCTCACAGCCCGAGGGCTTTCCCTCGAAGGGGAATCACCGGCAGCCGGGCCGGTCAGGGCAGACCTGGTGTGGCGCGTCGACGGTGGGCTGATCCCTATCGACACCAAAGCACTCACCTCCTTTTCCTGGGAAGGCGTAGCCTCTGCCTGGGCTCGGCAGACGAGGGAGGCGACCGGCTCGGTTCCCGTCAGCTTCCTCGTCGTCCTCGACAACTCCGAAACGGCCCAGGGCCCCCGCCCTCTCCATGAGTGCGCGGAAGTTCTCGTGACGGGTCACGACCGCACACGACGGGCGCTGGTCGCCCTCTGCGTCCAAACCCGCCCAGCGGGCACACCCAGCGACAGCCACGCCCCTTCCGCTTCCACGACCCTCGCCGACGCCCTGCGAGCACTGCACATGCTCGCCGGCGCACCCCCGTACCGGGTGATCGTGCGCCACGGTGCGGCCCAGTCGCCCCCGGTTCGGCTCAGCACCACTTATCTCAGCGACTGGCTCAACGGCCGTACGATCCCGGCTGCTCCTCAGGGCCTCCACTGTGTGACGACCTTTCTGAGGCACCTGGCGGGGCTGGAGGAGGACCACGCCTGGTCACCCGAACGGTTCGAGGCACTGCGGCGCCAGATGCTGCGGGAGCGTCGGCAGCGGACCGGCGAGCCAACGGTGTCATCAGCCGCGGGGCCGGAAGAAGCGGAACCGGTTTTCGGCGTTCGGGTCGCCGATCTCACTGACTCCCTGGCCGCTCACATTCACCCGGCGATCGACGTCGTCCCCGCTGGACAGGCCCTGCCGACGCTCCCACCCTTTTTCGTACGAGCGCATGACAGGTCTCTGCGGGCGGCTGTGCGGCGGAGCGCCGACGGCACGAGCATGCTGGTCATGCTCGTCGGCCGGTCGGTCTCAGGCAAGACCCGGTCGTGCTGGGAAGCGCTGCACACCCTTCCACCGGAATGGCGAGTCTGGGATCCCGTTTCCCATGACCTCCTGGCCGCGGCGCTCGACGCCCCCGCCTCGATCCGACCAGGCACAGTGATCTGGCTGGACGACGCGGAGCGGTACCTCCTCCCGCAGGGAGATGACCGCGAGGAGGACATCGCGGCCAGGCTCCGCATGCTCGTGGCCAACCCCCGAAACGCCCCGGTGCTGATCCTGGGCACGCTCTGGCCGCAACACTGGGAAACCCTGACCGCCACGCCGGCCGGTGGGCCCGATCCTCATGCACACGCTCGGGCTCTGCTGAGCGCCGGCGTCACCATCACGGTGCCTTCACGCTTCAGCGCGGAGGAACAGCGCGCCCTGCAAAGCCTTTCCGGGACCGACCCTCGCCTGGCTCAGGCCGCAGAAGGCGCACAGGACAGCCACGTCATCCGGTATCTGACCCTCGGTGCCACTCCGACCGAGAGGTATTCCCAAGCCCCGGCCACAGCCCGAGCCCTCCTGGACGCCGCGATCGACGCCCGGCGGTTCGGCCATGGCCCGGCTCTCCCGCTCGCCCTCCTGGAGGCCGCTGCCCCCGGCTACTTGACCACCACCGAACGGGCCACCGCGCCGGACAACTGGCTGGAGTCCGCCGTGGCCTACTCCGCCGACACCCGGCAGGGCGCCGACACCGTGCTCTCTCATGTCCGACCACCCGACGGCGATACGCGGTCCGCTCCGCCCCACTACAAGCTCGCCGACCAACTTGAGCGGTACGGCCGCGAATCCCGCAGCACCACCGCCCCACCGGACACGCTGTGGACCGCCATCGCCGACCACGGCACACGCACAGACCTTCCCGCCATCGCCCGGGCCGCCGAAGCCCAGGGGTACACACCCCACGCCGTACGGCTCTACGAGCTTGCCGCCAGGGCCGGCGACACAGTGGCCGCCGACGAGCTCGCGCGACTTCGCCGCCGGGGCGGAGCGGAGGAAGCGGCGCTCGACGCCATCGGTGACGAGGCCGACCTCGGCCCTCTCGCATGGCTGCAACGCACCGACCTGTCCGCCGACCAGGCACGCAACGCCGCGGAACAGGCACTCGCCTGGCTACATGCGTACGGCGCCACCGACTCGGCACGGTTCTTCCTGAATGCTCTCCTCGCCCGCAGCGATCTGTCGCCCGAGCAGGCACGCGACACCGTGGAACAGGCACTGTCCTGGCTACAGGCGTACGGCGCCACCGAGTCGGCCCAGTTCGTCCTGAGGCGCCTGCTGGAGCGCGCCGACCTGGCACCCGGCCCAGCGCGCGAAGCCACGGAACTGGGTCTTGCCTGGCTCCACGCACACGGCGGAGCCAAGTCGGCCGCCTACGTCCTGCGTCCACTGCTGCGACGCACCGACCTGTCATCCGAACAGGCACGCGACACCGAGGATCAGGCGCTGGCCTGGCTGCACGCGCACGGCAGCACCGACACGGCACAATTCGTCCTGAACGCTCTGCTTCAACACGCCAACCTCGCACCGCAGCAATCCGCGCAGCTGACGGCGATCGGGATCGCCTGGCTGGACAGGTACGGCAACACGGACGACGCCAGCTTCATTCTGCGTCCGCTGCTACAACGCACGGACATGTCGCCCGACCACGCACAGCACGTCGTGGAGCAGGCACTTGCCTGGCTACAGGAACACGGCAGCACCGACCTGGCACAGTTCGTCCTGAACGCTCTCCTCGCCCGCGCCGACCTACCACCCGAACAGGCACACCACGCGGCAGAGCAGGCGCTGACCTGGCTACAGGAGCACGGCACCACCGATTCGGCCCGGTTCGTTCTGCGTCCCTTGCTGAACCGCAATGACCTCACCACACAACAACTGGAGAAGGCCGAGGAGATCGCGGCTGCCTGGCTGGACACACACGGCACACATGACTCACATGAGTCGATCCGCCGCGCCCTGCTCGCTCGCAGCGCCGAAGTCGAACGCCGGGCCACTGTCGACGGCCCGTCTCCCACTGCACGTCCCACCACCGAGGGCGCCCTGCAGTACTGCGCCATCCTCGTCGTGGACGCGGCGAACTTCGGCAGACACACCACGCCGTACACGCCCCATGTCCGTCGCACCATGTACGAGGCTGTCGACCGCGCCCTTGAGGCCGCAGGAGCGGGAACCCTCACCGCGCTGGACACCATCGACAGGGGGGACGGGTTCATTCGGCTGTTTCCTCCGGACGCGCCGCACGTCACTCTCGTCACAGCCATCATGTCCCGGCTTCAAGCCGAACTCGTCGAACTCCACCGGCGCGAAAAGGCCCTTGGCACGGGTGACGAGCTGAGGTTGCGGATCGCCCTGCACACCGGCGCAGTAGTGAGGGACGCACACGGCTGGGCGGGAGCGGACCTGAACACAGCGAGCCGGCTGGTGGACTCGCAGCCGCTCCGCGCCGCATTGGACGCTGGGACCCGATCGCCCTTCGCCCTGGCGATTTCAGATCGCATGTATGGCGAGCTCGTCCGGACACCTCAGGAAACAGGCACAGCATTCCGCGCCGTCCGCGTCCGCAGCAAAGATCGAGTGCTGACAGCCTGGATCCACGTGCCGGGTTATGAGCAGCCTCCTGGAATCGACGACTGGGCCATGCCACCGGAGGAGCACAACACCGGGCGAGAGCACGTAATCACCGTTGAAGACACGCGGTCGAGCACAGCGACGGGCGAATAGCAGGCTGCCTGCGAAGATGAGGTCAGCCCCCCGGCGAGTTGGCCGTCCGCAACAGCGGGAACGTCGCGGCCGCAGGCGGGTTCCACGCGGCCGCCCCGCTGGCCTGGTTCACCTGGCCGAGCGGTCAGGATCGGCGCTTGAGGACGCCGAGAGGGAGCGGGCCGCGTGAGCTGCCTTCTGCCCTGCGGAACTGTCGCGCTACGAGAGACAGGACCCTGGTGAACCCCGGCCCGCGCCGAGGGCGTGTAAAAACAGTCAGGCCCTGACCCTGCTCACCGACGAAATCACCAACGGTCCCCGTCTCGTACAGGCCCTGTTCCGGGACGCCGAGGGCACCAAGCCGCTGCCGGACGTCTCCCGGGCCGCCGGCTGGGAGCGGCTGGTGTACTGCCTGGTCGTCAACCACTCACCGACATCGCCGCCGCCCTCTCCGAGCACCACCCCGGCTTCGATCCCCGGCCGGCCGCCCGCCGCGAACTTGCCCGGCACGAGCTGCCCGAGATCCCCGCCCTGCTCACCGCGCCCACCCTGCCGGGCAAGACCAACCTGCTGCTGCGCTGGACAGGCGCGGACGGAGCGGCGGCCGGCTACCTTGCCCCTACCGAACCCGCTGCGCGGCGGCTGAGCGCCCCGTGACGGGCACGGGAGACGCCGACGGCGTGCCGGCGAGCAGCATCAGTGCTCGCCGGTCGATTTTGCGGTTGTGGGTCAGCGGGAACTCCGGCAGGCAGATGATCCGGCGCGGCAGGGCGTATGGGGGAAGAATCTCGGCCAGCTCACGGAGCATGGCTCCGGTGCTTTTCGGCTCGCCCACGTAGAAGGCCACCAGTTGCTCGTCGGCCAGTACGGTCACGGCTTCGCTGACGCCCTCACAGCTGCGCAGCGCGCCGTCGACCTCAGCCAACTCGACCCGCCTGCCGCGGATTTTGACCTGGTGGTCCCTGCGGCCGATGAAAGCGAACTCCCGGCTGGGGAGCCGACGTACGAGATCACCCGTCCGGTACCAGCGGCGGCCCTCTACGGAGAGAAAGCGATCCCGGTCGTCCCCGGGATCCAGGAACCCGGGGAAGAGGTGGGGGCCGGTGATGCACAACTCCCCTTCGATTTCCCCTTCGCCCGGAACCAGACAGTGGTTCTGCCCCGTACCGGGGGAACCGATGACGCCCGCCTCGTAGCCGTGTCGCGGTGAGCCGATCGGAAGGGCGTCGTTGACCGCGAGACGTGCGGACGTGTCGCGATCCCAGCGATGGGAGAAGCACGTGATGGGCGTTTCCGTCAGACCGTACAGGTTCTCTATCGCGGAATGCGACGCAGCGGTCTGCCAGTCCGCCGCGTCCTGGCGCAGCAGTGGCTCCCCGCAGAAGAACGTCCAGCGCAGGGTCGGCAGGGAGCCCGGTTCCAGGGCGCCGTTCCGGCGCAGCAACGCCACGATGCTGGGCGCGGAAAGCCAGACCGTGATGCCGTGGTCGGTGATGAACCGAGAGAGCCTGAGGAAGTCCTGGGGCCTGGTCGTGACCGCCGTTGCGCCGGCGCCCCACGCGGAGAACAGATCGAGCATGGCGAGGTCGAAGGTCAGATCGGCAACCTGGGAGAAGACATCGCTGCTCGAGAAGCTGTAGAGCGCGTGCACGGATTCGAGGTAATGCGAAAGACCCCGGCTCGAAACCGCGACGCCCTTTGGTTTCCCCGTGGTTCCGGACGTGAACACCACATACGCACACTCTCGTGCGGGCCCGTCCGGATATTCTCCAGCTACGGCGTCGATCGCCGGAGGCCGCTCCCTTTCTGCGGGGATCACCTTGACCGTTTCTTCAAGTCCGGCCCCCCGGCTACGGAACTGTTCCCTGCTCGCCTCGTCCGCGACAATCGCTCCGACGTTCGCGGATTCCATCATGATCCGCGTACGCGCCACAGGGTATTCCGGGTTCAAGGGAACGGCCGTGGAACCGGCATAACTGACCGCAAGGACGGCGATGTAGGCATGCGCGCCCCGTTCCATCAGGATTCCGACGCACTCCGCCTCCGGTGCCGTGTCGCGAATCTCCGCCGCGAGGGACGACGCCAGTCGATCGACGGTGCGATACGAGTATTCACTCCTGCCGTCGCGTATGGCGAGGCCGTCCGGATTGGCTGCCAAGCCCAGCCGGAACCAGTCGGCCAACGAGACGGGACGCCCTGAGGGCGCGCGCTTGTCAAGCACCTATCTGCCTGCCTTTCTTTTCATTTTCCGGGCGACGCCTTATGTCACTTTTGGCATCCACTCTGTCGCCCTCCGCAAAAGCGTCGGCCGTACCGCAGGAGCGGCTGTAACTTTCTGCAAGATCTTGCATCTTGATCACCCCCATGCTTGACTCATGGACCACCGAAGACAGTGCCGTTGACGGACAGGGGGAAGGGCATGGTTGCCGTTGGGTCGGAGGCCGTTGCACGAGAAGGGCTCGACGCGACTCTTGACGTTGCCGTTCTGGTGGCGAGCGAAGTCGTGTGCGCGGGGCTCGAGGCTTTTTTGAGCAGACTTCCGGCAGTCGGCGGGGTGCGGGTTCTCCCGCTCGAAGCCGATGACATACCCGAGCGAATCGGGCCTGCCGATGTGCTGATTGTCGCCGCGGAGCAGTGGAGCATGCTGGAAAGCTGTACGGATGCCTCCGGCCTGCCCTCGACCCTGGTATTGGGAGACGATCTGTACGAACGGTGGAACGGGGATCTCTCCTCGCTGCCGGTGGACGGTTTCATCTCTCTGAAGGAACTGTCGATGCAGACTCTCGACGACGCGCTGAGGCGGGTGACCGTGGGAGAGATGCCGATTCCGGCCTCGCTCGCCAAGCGCCTGCTGACCGGCGGACGGAGTCGCGGAACGGCCTCCGCCCAAGGGGTCATTCCGCTGACTTCTCGCGAAAACCAGGCGTTCGTGCTGCTCGCCGACGGCATGAGCAACAAGCAGATCGCTCGATGTCTTGGCATATCCGTGCACGGAGCGAAGCGACTGGTCGGCTCCATCCTTCTCAAGCTGGGCGCCTCGAACAGGACCTCGGCAGTGATCACCGGAATGAAGTCGGGGCTTCTGTGACCGCCGAGGCCCCTTGTCGGTGACCCGGATCCCAGGTGTGGGCAACCACGCGGAAGGGAGCGGACCCGACCAGCGCGACGGCGCCGACGTAGTCGGGCCGCACCGGGATGTCGTCTACGCGCCAATGCACCACCGTCGGGCCTGTAGGCGCGCTGACGTGACACGCGCCCAGGCCGACCGGCAGTGAAAGCGCCTGGCCGAGGCGTGCCCCGACCGCCTTGACGCAGGCTTCCTTCCGTGTCCACAGCGCGAGGAAGGAGGCCCACCGGCGTGAGGGCGTGGCCGATGTCACCCGCAGGCTCTCCTCGGGGCGGAAATAGCGGGCGGCGAACTCCCGAGGATCCAGCCCCGGCCTGGGGCGCTCGATGTCGACGCCGACGTCCCGGTGGCGGGAGACGGCGAGCAGCGCGGCACCCTCCGAGTGACTGAGACTGAAGGTCACATCGTCGCCGGCCACCCGCGGTTTGCCCCAGCGGCCCGTCACGATGGGGACCTGACGTGGTGGCATGGACAGACACAGACCCAGGACCCCGCGTTTCACTCCATGGGCGACGGCGAACCGATTCCGGTGCAGATCGTCGGCCAGGCGACTGCGGCGGGCCTCCTCCTCGAGGCTCAACACGTCGGCGAACCCGTTGACCGGGACGTCCAGCGAGAAGTGCCAGACGTGCACCTCGTGACACGCCGGCGCACTCGTCCGGTCCGGGCCGTGCGACTGCGCGATCATGTCCCGACAGGCCGTTCAGGCATCGCCGCTGCGATGCCGTGCGGCCGGCCACCACCTCGCATCACATCGTTGAAGACGGACAGACGCTGCAGGTTCGACGTGCCCTCCATGAACTCCAGCCCCTGCGCGTCCCTGGCCATCTTGTCCAACCGAGGATGTTCGAGCCGTGCGCCGGCGCCCATGAGACTCAGCGCCTCCTGCGCCATTCGGTCCGCCAGCCGCGACGCCGCGAGCTTGGCCGCGCAAGCGAGCGCGCCGTCCGAGGGATCGGCGTCGACTGCCCGGGCCGCGCGGTAGGTGAGCTGACGAGCGCTCCGGATCCGCTGGTCCATGGCGTCGAGCTGCTCTTGGACACGCCGTGACGGTGTCCGTCGTTCCTCAAGAACATATGCGTGGGCCGCGGCGGCGACACCGACGCCCATGGCTGCGATGACCGTCCGCCACAAGTTGAAGGTGCGCAGCCAGCCCCACATGCCCTGTCGGATCGCCGGAAGATGCCGCCCCAGCAGGTGTTCTCCCGGAACCCGCACCGCATCCAGCGTGATCGCGCCGAGCTGGATGCCGCGCAGACCCACGGTCGGGATGGGCTCGGCCGAGAACCCGGGGGTCGCGGTGTCCACGAGCGCGGCCCGGATACCGAGCGGCCCCGGTGACGTGCGGGCGAAGACCACGGCGATGCCGGCACGGACGGCATTGCCGACGAACCGCTTGCCGCCGCTGAGGACCAGACAGTCCTCACCGGAGGACGGGGTGAGCGAGGTCGCCATGGAGGTCGCGTCCGATCCCCGTTCGGATTCCGTCATCGCGAAGCAGGTCCAGGTCGGCCGTTCCAGCAGCCGGCCGTAGAACCAGTCCTTCTGCAGACGGTCACCCAGGGCGTCGACCAGGGAACCGGCCATGTCCGGTCCGGGTACGGAGAGCAGGAGTCCGGCATCGGCACGCGCTCCTTCCTCGAAGAAGACCACTCGTTCCAGCGCGGTCCTCAGATCGAAACGCTCACGCCCGATGACCAGGGGAGAGGGGGCGTACTCGGGGGGTATCTGCAAAGTGGCGGCTCTGGCCAACAGCGGCAGGTCCACCATGCGCAGCACCGTGTCGGGATCCCGTTCCAGTTCGGCCGCGTACGGCAGGATGTCGGCGGTCCACTCCCGCACCTGTCCCCGAAGCATGGCGAGACGTTCTCGCGTTTCCTTCACAGCTCACCTCCCACGGCGGCGTAGCTGCCGCGCGGCCGGACGTACACATCGCACAGCAGCTCCGACGCGTACGCAGCGCGCCCCGGGCCGGTTGCCACGTACCCACGGGCCCCCAGCAGCCGGAGCAGCATGCGATCGACCGCGGTCAGCCGGTCGTGCCAGTGACGCAGACCCGTGCCGGACAGGGCGGCGGAGCCGGCTGCGACCAGGGCGCTCTCAATCTCCAGGTGCTCGACGGCGGCGTCGGCCACGGTGCCTTTGACCATCTGCTGCTGCAACAACGGGGAGCCCGAGAAGGTTCGCTGTCCGAGGTGGGCCGCGGCCAGGCCGAACAGTTGCCGGGAGTGCCCCAGCCGGACCCAGGCCAGTGCCGTGCCCCACCATCCGTCCCCGTCACGGAGCCCGGCTGCGTGCGGGCACTCGGCCGACTGCGGCGGCTCCCAGCGCAGCGTCGTCAGACCGGACCCGTCCAGCAGGACGGGGCCGGCCTCGGGGGAGCGGTTCGACGTCAGGTCCGCGTACCGCTCGCCGGTCCAGACCCGACGGGCGGTACGCGCCACCTCCACAGGCGCGATCACATGGCCGCGGACGCCGCTGGCCACGGTGTCCGGGCCCAGAACGCCGTGAAGCAGCGTCAGCGCGACGACCAGGCCGTTCGACGCGGCCTCGTCATGCCCCCGCTTCCAGAGTTCCGGGTCCCTCACCGCATCCTGTGGCGACGGGGAACGGGAGTATTCCTCCACTACGCACCCTCGAGCGCTCGGCGCACGTAGTCGACGAGGCTGCCCACCTTCTCGAAATCGGAAGGTTCCAGCGTCTCCGGGTCGAACTCCACCCCGAGTTCCGTCTCCAGCTGCATCAGAAGTTCGAGAACGTTCGTCGAGTCGAAGTACAGATCGTCGAAGAGCCTCGTCTCCGGCGACAATTCCGCCGGAGCACGCTGCACCATGGCAGCCACCGTTCCGATCACCTCTGCGGTGATGTCCCGGTGTTCTGTGGTCCTGTCCGTCATCGTGCCCGTTCCTCTCCAACGACCGCTGTGGCCGGAATCCGATGTCTCGGCGGCTCCGCCTCGCAGGCGACGCCGAGGAGTGAGGATTTCCGAGTCCGGAGCGGGCGACAAGGCTCGATGGTCGCGCTACCGGTGCGCTGGACAGGCATAGCCCAAAGGGGAGGTCTACATCCGTGCCGCCGCCCCCCAGAATGTGAGGGGCCGTCGGCCGCTTCTCCTTTTGGCCCCAGGCCCCGGAGTACCAGGACACGTAAGGCTGCGTAACGATGCATGTGGTGACCTTCGCCTTCGAGTGCGGGGCCTTCGATCCGCGACTGATGCGGAGCGGCACCGCTGCCTTGGTGTGGAATTCCGCGGTCAAACTCGCGGAACGCGGACACACCGTCTCGATCGTCACGCCGGCCCACGGCCGCAGCCGGTACCTGCGCGAGCGATACGGCGCCCGGGACACCGCCTTCGCGGACGAGTTCCGGATGCCCTTCATCCTGGATCCCGCGGTCTGGCGTGGCCTCCCTTCTCGCATCGACGTGCCGCTGCGTACCAGAGCACTGCACATGAGGCATCAGGGAGTGGACCTCTACTTCCTGTCCAACACGTACCTCGACATGCTTCACAAGACGTTTGTCCCAGACGCCAAGGCGGAGGGGCGCGACCTCTCGTTCTTCAAAGAGCTCGTGTTCCAGGTCGCAGGAGTCAGGTTCATCCGGCAGGTCCTGGGGGCCGCCGAGCTGGTCCAGGCATACGAGCCACATCAGCATTACCTGCTGCCGATCGCGCTTCGCTCCACGCCGGGGACTCCCGTCGTGAGCACGGTGGCCACGAACGTGCCGATCAACCACAAGGTCTACCGGCCGCAGGTGGAGGAGCTGCTGGCCCTCCTGGGAGCGGAAGCCGACCTCGACGTCTACGCGGATCCGCCCGAGGACCCTGGAGCGCTGCACGAGGTCCTACGCCGGTACCTGCCGTCAACACTGCTGGATCCGGCCGAACGGCCCGGCTATGTCAACTACCACTCTCTCGTCTTCGAATTCGCCACGGCCGTCGACTTCCTGACGCAGGGACAGAGCGACTATTGCGCCACGTTCGCAGATACCCCGTTCGAGGAGCGCTTCAGGCGACTGACGGTTTCTCAGGTGCTGCGGCGCAACGCGGAAAAGGTGTTCGTCGGAGGCTGTGCTGTCTCCGACAGCTGGTTGCGGCGGGAGGTGGCGAAGGGTCACCGCCGGGACTTTCTGACGGACCTCGGACTCGATCCGACGTTGCCGACCTTTTACCACAGCGCGCGCTATGCCCCCCACCACAAAGGACAGTTGGAGCTGTTCCAAGCGGTCGGCCGAGTGTTGGACGAGGGCCTGGAAGCCAACTTCCTGATCCGGTGCGCTTTGCCCGGCACGATGACCCGGCAAGAGCTGCCGCCATACCTGTGCGAAGTGGCGGGGAAGCACAAGAACCGGTTGCGCGCGGACTGGGAGATGGTCGATGAGGCCACGCTCTTCGATTACGCCTCGGCGGCCGACTTCTGCGTCTTTCCGTCGAAGTTCGAGATGGACACCTTCCTGATCGCTCAGGGCGAGGCCATGGCGTGCGGGGCGGTACCGATTGCCACCCTGCAGTCCGGCACCCGCCACTTCGGGCACGCCTTCGACTGGCACGAGCAAACGGAAGCCACCGGTTTCGCCGTGGCCCGCACGTTCCGTCCGGACGATGACCTCCTGCGGGACCGCCTGGCCGAGCGGATCCGAGAGGCTGCCCATCTCTTCCGTCATGACGCCGACACGTACGCACGGCTGTCCGACCGCGCGCGCCGGACCGCCCGGCAATTCACCTGGGACGCCAGCACCCGGCTCCGCGAGGAGCGGTTCCAGCGCGTACTGGCCGGTGCCGTCGTCCCCGGCGATCCCGAGACCCTGATCCGCCGGGGCTGGTACGACGACCTCGGCGACGAGACGTGGGCGGCGCATCGCGAGCTGATCGCCTTGAGCGCCGCCGTGCAGGGCAGACCGCATGAGTGCGTGCGCGCCTGCGCCGGTCGTCCTGACATCGCGGAGGCGGCCTTCCGTACGGCGTACCGTGCCGCGCGATTCCAGGTCTGCGAGGCGCTGCTCGACATGCCGGGGCACACGTGGGAAGCACACCCGGTCAGGCGCAGGCTGCGCGTGCGGGCGAGGGGCGGCCGTGCCGAGGTCGTGTACCACTTTCCGCATGCCGAGCGGGTCGAGCTGTTCACACCGGGAGCCGACAGCCCGGCGGACGGCTTCGGACAGCCTCTGAACCGGGAGGGCGATGCCTTCCGTGGCAGCGTTCCGGGCCCGCTCGGCGACCACCCGGTGGTCCTGCTGATCACGTTGCCCCGCGGCCGCTTCGTCTGGGACGAGATCCGCCCGGTTCCGGAGCACTGAGCCCACTTCATGCGTCGTCCAGCGTCTGCGAGCCGCTCAGCGCTCCGCTGCCTCACAGGACCGATAGGGGAAGACTTCCGTGACAGAATCCGACCGACCGGAGCCCGTGCCGGACGCGCTGGTCGACCTTGCCCGCGCCAAGGGTGTGGACACCTGGTACCGCGCCGCGGACGGTACGGGCAAGCCCGTGTCCCAGACCACTCTTACACGGGTGCTGGCTGCCCTGGGAGTCGAGGTCTCGACCCCCGAGGCGGTCCGGCAGTCACTCGCGCAGCACCGGCGGGACCAGGCGTCACGGCTGCTGCCCCCTTGCGTGATCGCTCGCGCCGGCCGTCCGGCGCGGCTGGAGGTGGGGACGGACACCCAGGTCGTCGTTGACCTGGAGAACGGAGACAGTCGCGAAGTCCCGGCCGGTGAGCCGGGGGAGCCGGGCGCCAGGACGCTGCCCACCGACCTCCCCCTCGGCTACCACACCCTTCGGGCGTCCTCGGCCGACGGGTGGGTGAGCACGCCGCTGATCGTGGCCCCGGACGGCATCCCGACGCCGGAGCGACGCGGGTGGGGCTTCGCCACTCAGTTGTACTCGGTCATCTCCGACCGCTCCTGGGGAATGGGAGACCTGGGCGATCTGAAGAGCCTCGTCCGCTGGTCGGGCAGCGCGCTCGGAGCGGACTTCGTCCTGATCAATCCGCTGCACGCGATGCTCCCGGCCGCGCACTCGGACCACTCCCCCTACTGGCCGTCCAGCAGGTACTTCGCGGACCCGGTGCATCTGAGGGTCGACGCCGTGCCGGAGCACGCTGCTCTGGCGGGCGAGGACCGGGCCACGGCGGACGGACTGGCCGAACGAGCCGATCGCCTGCGGGAACGCGTGCTGTCCGGGGACGACCTGATCGACCGTGACGTCGTATGGCAGCTCAAGCGTGCGGCCCTGCAGCTCCTGCATCGGGTGCCGCCTGCCTCCGATCGCCGTCGCTCCTACCGCGAGTACGTCGCCCGGGAGGGCCAGGAGCTGACGGACTTCGCGACCGCGCGCGCACTGGCCGAGGTGTACGGACCCGACTGGCGCACCTGGCCCGGTCCGCTGCGCCACCCCGCATCGCCCGCCGTCCGGGCCGAGAGGAAGAGACTGGCCGGGGAGGTGGAGTTCCACCGCTGGCTCGCCTGGCTCGTGGACGGTCAGCTGGCGGGCGCCCAATCGACGGCGGAAGAGGCCGGGATGTCGGTGGGGGTCGTGCATGACCTCGCGGTAGGGGTACACCCGGGGGGAGCGGAAGCCTGGGCCCTGCAGGACTGCCTCGCGACGGGGGTCACCGCGGGCGCTCCGCCGGACGCGTTCAGTGCCCAGGGCCAGAACTGGCGACTGCCGCCCTGGCGGCCGGACGCACTTGCCCGGACCGGCTATGCGGCGTACGCCGGGCTGCTCCGCCGAGTCTTCCGCCACGCGGGCGCCGTACGCCTCGACCACGTCATGGGGCTCTTCCGGCTGTGGTGGATCCCCGAGGGCTCGGGCATCGGGGAAGGGACGTACGTCCGCTACGACCCCGAAGCGATGCTGGGGGTGCTGGCTCTGGAGGCCCTCCGGGCGGGTGTGCACGTGATCGGCGAGGACCTCGGTACCGTCGAGTCCGGCGTGCGTGACGAACTCGAAGCACGTGGCGTGCTGGGAACGTCGGTCCTCTGGCTGACGCGGGAGAGCACGGCCTCCGGTGAGGAGGACCCGCACGGCGCGATCGTGCCCGCACACCGCTGGCGTCGGCAATGTCTCGCCACCCTCACCACGCACGACCTGCCCAGCTCGGCCTCCTGGCTCAGCGGGGACCACGTGGAGCTGCGCCACCGGCACGGCCTGCTGTCCGGGCCCCTCGCCGAGGAACAGCAGGCCGCCGACCTGCTGCGCCGGACCTGGCTGGACGAGGTCGCCCGAGCAGGCTGTGCCACCGAGGACGCGGACGACGACATCGCCCGTCTGGTCTCCCTGCACCGCTACCTGGCGCGCACTCCGTCCGTCCTGCTCGCGGCCTGGTTGCCGGACGTCGTCGGAGACGTGCGGAGTCCGAACCTCCCCGGAACGTCGGGCTCGTACCCGAACTGGCAACTGCCGGTCTCGGACGCGCACGGCCGACCCGTCACACTCGACCGGCTGAGCACCGCGCCCCTGGCGCGTGAGCTGGCCGCTGCCCTGGCACCCGCTGCCGTTACCGGGGGATCCCGGTGAAGGCACTCGTGCTGGCGGGCGGCACAGGAAGCCGGCTGCGTCCGCTCACCCACACCATGGCGAAGCAGCTGATCCCGCTGGCCAACAAGCCAGTGATCCTTTACGGCATCGAGGCGATCGCCGCTGCCGGGATCCGCGAGATCGGCGTGGTGGTCGGTGGAGCGGCTCGTGAGCTGAGGGACGTCATCGGTGACGGATCACGGTTCGGCGCCCGGATCACCTACCTGGTCCAGGAGGAGCCGCTGGGCCTGGCCCACGCCGTGCGGGTGGCGCGCGACTGGCTCGGCGAAGACGACTTCCTGATGTACCTCGGGGACAACTACTTGTCGAGCGGCATCGCGGACCTCATGGCGCAGTACCGCGCCGAGCGGCAGGCCCGGCGGGGTACGGGCTCGCCGCTCCGCCCCGCCGACGCGTGGATCCTGCTGGCCAAGGTCGCGGACCCCACGCGGTTCGGCATCGCCGAGTTGGCGGGGAACGGGACGGTTGCGCGCATGGAGGAGAAGCCGGCGGCGCCGAGCAGTGACCTGGCGGTCGTGGGCGTCTACCTCTTCACCCCCGCCGTGCACGAAGCTGTGGCGGCCATCGAGGCATCGGCACGCGGCGAGCTGGAGATCACCGATGCCGTGCAGAGGCTGATCGACTCCGGGAGGACGGTCCGCGGGTCGCTGGTGACCGGCTACTGGAAGGACACCGGCCAGGTCGACGACCTGCTGGAAGCCAACAACGCCGCACTGGAGGACGTCGAGAGGTCGGTGCACGGCGATGTGGACGAAGGCAGCGAGGTCATCGGGCGGGTGCGCATCGAGAAGGGCGCGTCGATCGTCCGGTCACGCGTCGTGGGCCCCGCCGTCATCGGTGCGGATGTCCGCGTGCACGACTCGGTCATCGGCCCCTTCACCTCGGTGGCCGACGGCTGCCGGATCACGGGTAGCGCCGTGCGCTCCTCCATCCTCCTGTACGGCGTACGACTCGACGGCGCCGGCCCGGTCGAGGACTCGCTGCTCGGGCGGCACGCATGCGTTTCGGGCCCGAGGCCGGGGCCCCGGCCACAGCGGCTCGTGCTCGGTGATCACAGCAGCATCCTGCTCGTCGGCTGACCGTACCCGTCCTCGAAAGGACCCACCCCAGGAAGGCTTTGAGAGCACATCATGAAGATCCTCGTCACGGGAGGAGCCGGCTTCATCGGCTCGCACTTCGTCCGTTCCCTGTTGACTTCGGGCGAACGCACGGACGCGCCGCCGACCACGGTGACCGTTCTGGACGCGCTGACCTACGCAGGGAATCGCGCCAACCTCGCACCGGTGGCCGATGATCCGCGCCTTGCGTTCGTCCAGGGAGACATCCTCGACGCCGACCTGGTCGACGGGCTCATGGCCGGCCACGACGCCGTCGTGCACTTCGCCGCCGAGTCACACGTCGACCGCTCGATCGCCGCGGGACACGCCTTCGTCGCCACCAACGTGCTCGGGCTGCACACCCTGCTGCAGGCGGCCGTGAGGCACGGACTGCGCACCTTCGTGCACGTGTCGACCGACGAGGTGTACGGGACAATCCCTTCCGGATCCTGGACGGAGGAGCAGCCCCTCGCGCCCAGCTCCCCCTACGCGGCGTCGAAGGCGGGCGCGGACCTCCTGGCGCTGTCCTACCACCGGACACACGGCCTGGACGTACGGATCACCCGCTGCTCCAACAACTACGGGCCCCACCAGTTCCCGGAAAAGCTCATCCCCCGGTTCGTCACCTGTCTCCTCAACGGACACAAGGTTCCTCTCTACGGCGACGGCCGCCACGTGCGGGACTGGTTGCACGTCGAAGACCACTGCCGTGCCGTCCGCTTCGTCCTGGAACGCGGAAGGCCGGGCGAGGTCTACAACGTCGGCGGCGGCACCGAACTGTCCAACAGGAAGCTCACGCAGCGGCTGCTGGATCTGTGCGGCGCCGACTGGAGCAGCGTGGAACACGTGGCCGACCGCAAGGGCCACGACGCCAGGTACAGCGTCGACTGGTCCAAGATCCGGTGCGAGCTGGGGTACGCGCCGCGGCGCTCCTTCACGGAGGGCCTGGCCGAGACGGTGTCGTGGTACCGCGAGAACCGCTCCTGGTGGGAGCGCCCGGATCCGTCCGATCCCTACCCGTCCCTGTGTGCTGTGGAGAGGAACAGGTGAGCCACGTGTCCCCGCTTGTCGATTCGAGTTGTTACCACGCGGCGGTAGCTGCCCTGCTGCGCTCGGCGGACCCGCAGGCCGACCCCTCCCGGGTTCTGGGCAACAGCGCCTCGACCGGGGCCGTCTGGGACGCCGAAGGCCGACCGGTCTTCGGTGAACCGTTCGTGCAGTTCTCGGCCATGGCCGAGCGGCGAGGTTACCGGCTGCTCGATCACCGTGTGCGCGACACCGCGGAATGGCGGGAGGCGCTCGGCGCGGTGGCCGAGGGCCGCACCGTCGCTATCGCGGCCGACGCCTTCCACCTCAAGCACTTCTGGCCGGGATACGGCCGCAGCCATGCCCTGCACGCGATCGTCATCAGCGAGCTGGACCCGGTGGAGGGGACCGTGCACGTCCTGGATCCGGGGCAGGCGGTCTACCTCGACGGCCGTCTGCCGGTGGCGGACCTGGAGGCGGCGATGTGCCGGGAGGACACGGGACAGTCCTGGATGGAGGTACGGCGCGACGCGCCGGAGCAGCCGGTGACACCGACCCCGGGTCAGCTCGCGCAGGAACTGGCCGTGGCCGCCCGGGAGCTGACCCGAGGGCATGACGGGTACCTCGGGGGCGCCGAACTGGTGGACGGCCTGCGGAACCGGCTGGACGACTACGTGGAACTGGTGGCCGAGCGTCCCAGGGGCGCCGAGGGCAACGAGCTGAGCTGGGGAGTCGGTCAGGGGCTCGTTCTCGGCCTGTGGTGGTACCACCACGTGCTCCGCTGGTTCTCCCGCTACCTCGGGCTGCTGGCGGACGACGCGGCGGTGCCGGTCGGGCCCGAGCCGGCCGCGGGAGCGGACCGGGCCTGCCGGGACATCCTCGTGGTGCGCAACCTCCTGATGCGCCTCGGGGTGATGCCCCGGACGACCGAGCGGGCCCGCGAGTTCCGCCGACAGATCGGTGTCAGGCTCGTCAGCGCGTACGACGATCTCCACGCCGTCGCGGCACAGTTGACGTCGGCGGTGGGAGTCGCCGTATGAGAGGCATGACCGTGCCCGTCGGTGCCATGGCCGTCGACCTCGCACCGCACCGCAACAACGTCGGCTGCTCGACCGCGGAAGAGCCCGGCGGTGAGGGATTCGACGGCTTCGGCCGCTTTCTTCCGGCGGAGATGCTGCACGACCTGGCCCCAGCGCTCGGACTGGCGGAGGACCACGGCGCGGGCGCTCCCGACAACGTGGCCGGTGCGGGACAGCTGATCCGGCTGCCGCGCAGCGGCGTCGTGGCGGCGCTGCACGCCGTGGGTGCCGGATCCGGCGGCTCCGTCCAAGAGGTGGTCCGGCTGCGACAGGACTCAGGCGGCGAGGGAACGGATCTCGTCATCGGGTTCAGCGACATCCTGGCTCGGCACCCCGTTCCCGGCGAAAGCTGCTGCGCCGAGGGGGAGTTCTTCCTCGACTCCGGTGGCGAGGTGGTCCCCGGTGCCGTGCCTCGGCTGTGGCAGGTGACCGTCGAGTGCGCGGGCACGCCCCGCTGTGCCTGGCTGGAACTGCCGTACAACCCGGACCTGCACCTCTTCGGGCTGTGGGTGTCGTTCGCCGAACAACGGGAGGTCGCACCGTGAGATGCCTCTACCTGTGCCAGGAGCTGGCACCGTATTTCGTGGAGGGCGGTCTCGGTCAGGCCGCGCGGGCGCTGCCTGAACTCCTGCACCGCCACCACGGCCTGGACCACTCTCTGCTGATTCCCTATTACCCGCGGCTCGTCGACGAGCAGGGCCTGCGCACGGAGACCGTCGCCCGACTCCCTCCCATGGCGGTCGGCGGCACGGCAACGGTGGAGCGGCTGCTTGGCCACGACGGTTCCTGCGAGGTCTTCCTGCTGCGGTCCGACCGCTGGTACGACCGAGAAGGCATCTATCGCGACGGCCGGTACGTGGAGTTCCCGGACGCCGCCGCACGGGCCGCCTTCTACGGAAGCGCGGCGGCACAGTGGGTACGCGGATCCGGGCGGTCCTACGACCTGGTCCACGGCAACGACTGGCAGTCCGGGCCGGCTCTGGCACACCTGCGCCACCTGCGGGGCAGCGGAAGACGGCCCGCTCTGCTGATGAACGTGCACAACGGCGAGTACCGCGGCGACGTGTCCCCGCGGCAGGCGGCGCAGCTGTGCCTGCCGGACGAGTTCACCGCGCGGCTCCTCGACAAGGCGCAGGGCAGTCCGAGCCTGTTGCTGACCGGTCTGCTGGCCGCGGACGCGGCCACGACGGGAAGCCCCGGGTACGCCCGCGAGCTCGCCGAGGCGTTCGCGGGCACGGCACTCGGTGATGCGCTGGGGCCGCTGCGCATGGAGGGCATCGTGGCCGGCGTGGACCGCAAGGTCTGGGACCCGGCTTCCCCCGGCCCTCTCGCCGTTCCCTACGACGGCCGTGAGGTGACGGACGGCAAGCGGGCCAACAAGCGTCTGCTGCAACGCCGTACGGGCCTGGGCGCCGATCCGCACATCCCCCTGTTCGCGGTCTGCGCCCGGCTCGTCCCCGACAAGGGCATCGATCTCGTATTCGCCGCCCTCGGTCCGCTCCTGACCAGCGGGCGCGCGCAGTTGGCCGTCGTCGGAACCGGCGACGCCGAGTACCTCAAGGTATGCGCGGACCTCCAGGATCGCGCTCCGAGCGCCGTCCACCACACCCCGCGCTTCGACCAGGAACTCGCCTCTCTGGTCTACGCGGGCGCCGACTTCACGCTCATGCCGTCGCGCGTCGAGCCGTGTGGCCTCAACCAGTTGATCGCCATGGCCTACGGCACCATCCCGCTGGTCAGTGCGGTCGGCGGCCTACGGGACACAGTGACCGACCTGCGGGACGACCCGGCGGAGGGCACAGGATTCCACTTCGCGGCACTCACCTCGGACGCGGTCGGGCACACCGTGGACCACGCGGCGAGGTGGCTGGCCGAACACCCGGGCGAGGTGGAACGGACCCGGCGGCGGGCGATGTCCCACGACTGGTCCTGGGAGCGCACGGCCCGGCAGACCGCGCGGCTCTACGAACGCGTGGTGGCGGGTGACTGACCGGCTGCCCCGCACCACGCACGACATCACCCGGCACCCTTCTCTCCGCGGACGGACGACGAACATGGACAGCACTCATCAGCGCACCGCCCACATGTACGGATACCTGACGGGCATACGGCGGGCGGTCGATGAGCTCTCTCTCACCGAACTCGCCGGCGTGGCAGAGCTGCTGGAGGAGGTGTACCTCGCCGGCCGGACCGTCTTCACCTGCGGGAACGGCGGGAGCGCGGCCACGGCATCGCACTTCGCGGTCGATCTGGCGAAGAACACTCGGCAGCCCGGTGCCGTGCCGATGCGGGCGTACTCACTCGTCGACCACGTGCCTGCGATCACCGCGTGGGCCAACGACGTCGGATACGAGTCGGTCTTCAGCGGTCAGCTCTCGGGCCTGGCAGAGGAGGGCGATGTCCTCGTGGGCATCACCACCAGCGGCAACTCCCCCAATGTGCTGGAGGCGCTGCGGCTCGCCCGTGAACTCGGTGTCCGGACCGTGGGACTGCTCGGCCCGGTCGCCGACAAGGCCGTCGCGCTGAGCGACCGCTATGTGAAGGCCCGCGCCGGCTCGATCGAGGAGCAGGAGGACATCCACATGATGATCGCGCACATTCTGACCCGTCATATGCGCGACTTCGTCACGGCGCGCACCACCGAGCCCGCCCTCACCGCGGGAAGAGTCCGTTGACCCCCGTGCACCGCACCAGCGCGACGCTGACGGACGGACGGCGCATCCACTACTACGACGAGCACCGGGGGCGTCCACCAGCGGACGTACGCCACCAGCCCGTGCCGACGCCGGTCCCCTCCTCGTCACTGCGTCGCGATCCGACGACAGGCGAGTGGATTCTGATGGCGCCGCACCGACGCGGACGGTCGGCCGCCGGTCCGTACTGCCCCCTGTGCACCGACTCGCCCCGCGAGGTGGTGGAAGTACCGGGAGGCGCTTACGACGTGGCGGTTTTCGACAACCGTTTCCCCGCTCTCGGCGGCCCGGGCACGACCGGGCCGGCGGACGGCTCCGGGCTGCTCGCCAGCGCCCCGGCACCGGGACGCTGCGAGGTGATCTCGTACAGCAGTGACCACGGCACCACACTGGCCCGGCTGCCGCTGTCCCGGGTCCGCACCGTGGTTGACGCGTGGGCGGACCGCACGCGGGAGCTCAACCGGCTCGACGGGGTGGAGCAGGTCGTGTGCTTCGAGAACAGGGGCGCGCAAGTCGGGGCCAGTCTGGAGCATCCCCACGGACAGATATACGCCTACCCGTGGATTCCCGACCGGTTCCGGCGCATGCAGGAGACGGCGCGGCAGGAGCATGCGCGCGGAGAGGGCTGTGTGTTCTGCAGGGTCCTGGAGGCCGAAGAACACGCGGTAAGCCGCGTCGTGGCGCGGTCTGCCCACTGGACGGCGTTCGTGCCGTTCGCGGCCCGGTGGCCGTTCGAGGTGCACCTCTACGCACGACGGCACGTCCCGGACCTGGCCGCTCTCCAGGAGGAGGAACGCGACGACCTCTCCGGCATCTACCGCTCCGTGCTACGACGCTTCGAGACGGTGGCCGACCGGCCGTTGCCGTACATGGCGGTGTGGGTTCAGGCACCTGCCCGCCACGACCGTGAGCTGGCGCATCTGCGGGCACAGGTGTTTTCCGACCGCTGGGACTCCGGGGCGGTCAAACGAATGGCCGCCGGTGAGCTGGGAGCGGGAGCCTTCGTGAGCGAGACGGACCCCGAGCGAGCGGCTGAGGCACTCAGGCGGGCACCGGTGACGACATGAGCGCGGACACGGGCATGTGGGTGAGCAGCGCCCCCCTGCGCGTATCGCTCGCCGGCGGAGGCACCGACCTGCCCGGCTACGCCCTCCGCTTCGGAGGGACGGTGCTCGGGGCCGGCACGGATCTGCGGGTCACGGTCGTGGGCAGGCGCGCCCGCAGATCGACCGGGATTCGGGTGTGCCTGGACTCCTGCGGCCGTGCGGAGTCGGCTCAGGAGCTGGCCAATCCCTTCGCGCGGGAGGCGATGCTCCGCCACTGGGACGGTACTCCCCTGGATCTCTTCTCCACGGGGGATGTGCCGGGAGCCACCGGCATGGGCAGCTCGGCCGCGTTCTGCGTCTCCCTGGTCGCCGGGCTGTCCACGGAGCCACTGGACGCATGCTCGCTCGCGAGGGCGGCCGGCGACATCGAGATCCAGGGCCTTGGACGGCCCGTGGGCCGACAGGACCACTATCTCTCGGCCCTGGGCGGATTCCGCCTGCTGCACTTCCACCGGGACGGCACCGTGGAAGTGGAGGATGTCGCGGTGCCGGCCGGGTTCCGGCGCCGACTCGGCGAAGAGCTTCTTCTCTTCCACACCGGGACCAGCCGCGACGCCGGCGACATCCTCAGCGACCAGGCCGGTGGAACGGAGAGGGGCGACAGGGACACCACGCACCGGCTGCACCAGATCAAGGAACTCACCGCTCCCCTCAAAGACGCCCTTGTACAGGGGCGGTTGACTGAGGTGGGGCGTCTTCTCGGACGCCACTGGGAACTCAAACGCGGCCTCGGCGCCCGCGTGTCCCTGCCACGGGCGGACCGTGCCTACGAGGACGCCCTCGCGGCTGGTGCCACGGGGGGCAAGCTGCTCGGGGCGGGCGGGGGCGGGTTCCTGCTCCTGCACGTTCCCCTCGATCGACAGCCTCCCGTGCGCGAAGTCCTGACCGCGCACGGGATGCAGGAGCAGCCTTTCGCCTTCGACACGCGCGGAGCCGTCCTGCACACCCTCTGACCCCTGCTCCGGCGGATCCCCCGCCATCCCGGGCCGTTTCCCGGCCCTCACAACCCTGGAGAGTCGTTTCCGTTGTCCCTTTTGACCTCATACCGCAAGTTGTTCTCCTACAAGGGGAGTTTCTCCTTCACCGCAGCCGGCTTCCTGGCCCGGTTGCCGCTGTCCATGTACGGCATCAGCACCGTGGTGATGATCGCGACCGTGCGCGACTCGTACGCGCTCGCGGGACTGGTCGCCGGGACCAGTCTCATCGCCGCCGTGCTGGTCGTCCCGAGGATCAGCCGTCTGATCGACCGTCATGGACAGAGTCGCGTGGCCGTTCCGGCCACCGTGTTCTCGGTGGTCTTCTCGGTACTGCAGGTGGCCTGTGTGAGGTACGGCGCTCCGGACTGGACGCTCTTCGCCACCGCTGTCCTGTCGGCGACCGCGCCCAACGTGGGGGGTATGGTCCGGGCGCGCTGGGCAGAACTCCTCAAGGACGAACCCGACGCCATGCACACGGCGAACGCGCTGGAACAGGTCCTCGACGAGGTGGGTTTCATCGTCGGCCCGATCCTGTCCGTCGCTCTCTGCACGGCGCTCTTTCCGGAGGCGGGAGTCCTGGGGGCGAGCGCCCTGACGCTGGGAGGCACACTGCTGCTCACCGCTCAGCGCAGGACGGAGCCGCCGGTCCACGAGCCGGACGCCGGTCATGCGTCCTCGCCACTGCGCAACCGAGGGCTTCAGATCATGATCCTGACCTTCCTCCTCACCGGAGCGGTCTTCGGGTCCCTCGAACTCGCCACGGTCGCGTACACCGAGGACCTCGGCCACGCCTCGTCGTCGGGGTGGGCGCTCGCCCTGCTGGCTCTCGGCTCGGCCGTCGCCGGCCTCGCCTTCGGCGCGCTCACCGTCAAGGCCCGGCAGAGCACGCAGTTCGCGATGGGAGTGGCCGCGATGGCGGCACTGATGCTGCCGCTCCTGCTGGCCGACGGACTGCCGTCGCTCGCGGTGCTGATGTTCGTCGCCGGCATGGCGACGGCACCCACGATGATCACGGGCATGACGTTGGTCCAGCAACTGGTGCCGCCGGCGCAGATCAACGAGGGCATGGCGCTGGCCGTGACGGGCTTGCTGGGCGGTAACGCCCTGGGGTCGGCCGTGGCCGGTCGTGTCGTCGAGTGGTTCGACCCCCAGGCGGGTTACCGGATTCCCTGCATTGCCGCCGTTCTAGCGCTGGTGGCCGTCCTGGCCGGGATGAGGACGCTCACGCGCGGAGTGGCGGCGAGCACGGGCGATGCCGGCGGCCCCGAGGAACGGCAGGCCGTCGAGCAGCGCTGAGGAGCGGGTGCCGACCCGGTCCTCACGGACCGGGTCGGCCCTCACGTCCGGACTGCCCTGCCCCGAGGTGCACGGAGCAGTTCGGTCACGGATTTGTCCAGAACGGTCTTGTAGTAGTCCTCGGAGAACGTCCACATCGCGCTCCGGGGTGACAGGGATCGTAGCTTTTCGATCGAGACCGAGTGCGTGCTTGTTTCCTCGACGTACTGACGCACCGGATTCGTCGCGGTCAGCGCGGCGACATGGTCGACGATCGCGTCCACTTCCGTGGACCGGCCAGATGCCAGATTGATCGTTTCCCTCTCGATCCCGGCGCTCAACACCATGTCCGTCATCGCGACGAAGTCGTCGACGTCGAGCAGGTCGCGGCTCGCCCGCCGGAAGATACGCACCCGGCCGTCGAGTGCCTGCGCCACCAGGGCCGGGACCAGCTGATGGGGCCGCTGCCCTGGGCCGACGAGATGAGTGAGACGCATGATCAGCCAGGAACAGCCGGACTGCTTCACCAGGTTCTCCATGGCGAGCTTGTGCCGGCCGTACGCGGTGCGGGGAGTGTGCCGGCAGCTTTCCGTGCCCGAACAGTCCCGGGCGCCGTACAACGCTGCGGACGCCGTGGAGAAATAGAGCAGCTTCTCTTCCCGGGACGCGCAGCGGCGCGCCTGGTCGATCACCAGAGCGGCCTCTCTCGCCAGATCATGCTGCGTGTACTCAGCGCTTATCCGGGACATCCCGGCCGCCAGCGCGACGACCCCGGAATGACGGTGGGAGATCGTCCGCAAGGCGGTGGCGACAAAGCCTCTTCCCACGATCTCCATGAACCCATTCCTTCGGTGAACCGGGCGTCCCACTGCCCAGACGTGCCATATGCGGTCGAAGCTAGGCGGGCAGGGAGGGCGCCGGAGGCGTCATCGGCGCGGACATGGCGCCGGACGTGTTGTCATACCCGACTGGCTCGGTTGTGGCGGCCGCGGGACCTGGGCTACTTCTGGGTACCACGTGATCGTTTCCGACCCGAAGGCGTCGCCGACCGGAAGTGGAGTGCTCCATGACCTCCGTCCGCATTGCGCGGGCCGACCGCGGTAGTCGCACACCGCGTGCGCGGAAGCCGGCGGTCTTCCTCGATCGCGACGGAACGCTCACAGAACCACGGCACTATCCGAGCCGGCCGTCGGATCTCGTCCTGCAGCCGGGAATCGGTCCGTGGCTGCGGACCCTGAGGGAAGACCACGGTGCGGCTCTGGTGGTCGTCACCAACCAGTCCGGGCTCGCCCGCGGCATGTTCACCGGCCTGGATCTGGCGGCGATGCACCGCCACCTGCGGGCGGAACTCATGGCCGTCGACGCGGAACTGGACGCGATCTATACCTGCCCGCACCACGTCGACGGCGTGGTGCCCGAGCTGG
The DNA here is from genome assembly GCF_054462255.1 of Streptomyces sp. SD15. Lineage (NCBI taxonomy): Bacteria > Bacillati > Actinomycetota > Actinomycetes > Kitasatosporales > Streptomycetaceae > Streptomyces > Streptomyces sp. SD15. Next base: position 62,683 of record NZ_JBTLMO010000009.1, read on the forward strand.
CGCGGAGCTGCTCCTGTCGTAAACCCGAGCCCGGGCTGCTGCTCCGTGCCGCGGCGGAGCTGCGCCTGGACCTCTCGCGGTCGTGGATGATCGGCGACTTCGCCACTGACGTCGAGGCCGGCAACCGTGCTGGTTGCCGGACGGCCTGGGTCGGCCCGGACGCGGCTGTCACGGCGACGACCGGAGAGCTGCCGGTGCCGACACTGCGCAGTGCGACCACAGCGGAAGCCCTGCGGGCGATCTGCCGTGACGTCTGAGCAGCCTGGCGGTGCGCATTTCTATGCGGTGCGCATTTCTATGAGGAAGGACAGCATGACGTTCACCCGAAGGCTCAAGCGGGCGTTGACGGGCGACCCCGAAGCGCGATTCGTCTACCTCAACAACTTCGAGGTCGAACGCGTCTGGGGGCAGAGCGAGCCCGGACTCCCAGGGTCGGGGTTCAGTTTCTCCGGTGCCACCGTCAACCGGATGGAGGAAGTCGGAGTCCTCCACGCCGACGTGAACGACATGGTCGTACTCAAGGCTCCTGTGGACGAGGGGTATCTGGCCTACCTCCAGTCACTCGATGCCGCGCGGGGACAGCGGCTGACAGTCGAGGACAACGTGCCGAACCGCTCCGTCACCCAGGACGCCCTGGCGTCCCCGCGGCTGGTAGAACATCTGCGCGGTCTCCATGACGGTCACACGTTTCTGGCACCGCTCGGCATCTCGTCCGACGAAGAGCGACTCTCCGAAGTCACGGGACTCCCGCTGGCCGGGCCGTCGGCAGCGGTGTGCAGGCACGTCAACGGCAAGATCTTCAGCCGTGAGCTGGTGGACGACACCGGCTTGACCAGGGTGCCGGGCGCGGTGTGCCGCACGTACGAGGAGCTGGAAGCGGCGATCGCCGCCCATCTCGGCGAAGGGTCGCGGGTGGTGGTCAAGGAGTCCCTCGGAGTGTCGGGCCGAGGCATGGTCGTGCTGGACAGCCGTCGGCGTGCGGACCAACTGCTGCGGATGCTGGCTCGCCGGGGGAGGCAGGCTCCGGTCTCGCTGGTCGTGGAGGAGTGGATCGACAAGCGGTCGGATCTCAACTACCAGTTCACCGTGGACCGCGACGGCGCGCCCCGGTTCGAGACGGTCAAGACGGCGCTGACGGAAGACGGCGTCCACCGCGGCCACCGCTTCCCACCGGACCTGCGACCGGACGAGGTGGAAGACCTCCGCTCGGCCGCCGCGATCATCGGAAAGCGGCTTGCCGACGAGGGCTACTACGGTCTGGTCGGGGTGGACGCCATGCTCGGCACCGACGGCACGCTCTACCCGTGCCTTGAGATCAATGCCCGTTTCAACATGGCGACGTATCAGAACCGCGTCGCGGAGGCGCTGTTCGGCCCCGAGCAGCATGCCCTGGCGGCGGTCATCCAGCTGCGCCCGACCCGCGAGTATGCGTTCAGCGAGGTCAGCCGGGCTCTCGGCACACTGCTGTACCGGAGCCCCGGAGGAACCGGCGTACTGATCAACAACTACGCGACCCTGAACGCGGCCGTCACGCCGGGAAAGAAGTCCGCCGGGCGGCTCTATGTCATCTGCGTCGCGGACACCCCCGCCGACGCCGAGGAACTACGGAGCGCCGGGGAGCAGGCACTCCTCGGAATGGTGAATCAGTGATGAACACGGAGAACGCCAAGAACGTCGACTGGTCCGGCATCGCCGACCAGTACGGGACTCCTGCCTACGTCTATGACGGCGACGGCATGGTCGGGAACTTCCGGCAGCTGCGGGCCGCCCTGCATCCGGGACTGGAGATCTTCTACTCCCTGAAGGCGAACCCCAATCGAAGCGTGTACGAGCTGCTGCGTGCGGCCGGAGCCGGTGCCGAGGTGTCCTCGCTGGCCGAGCTGCGGACCGCCTTGGCCGTCGGCACCTCGCCCCGGGACATCCTGTTCCTCGGCCCCGGCAAGAGCGCCGAGGAAATCGCCGCGGCCGTCGACGCCCGCATATACGGCATCGTCTGTGAGTCCTTCGGCGAGCTGGACCTCATCGAGCGGTGCGCGCGCGAGCGCGGAGTACGCCAGCGGGTGCTCCTGCGCATCAATCCCACTTACTCGGTGACCGGTTCGCGACTCACCATGGGGGGCCGGCCCCGCCAGTTCGGCATCGACGAGGCGGTGCTGCTGGCCGCGCCCGACATCGCCTCCAGGTATCAGCACGCCTATGTCGCCGGAATCCAGGTGTACATGGGTACGCGCATCCTGGACGAAGAGATCATCGTGAAAAACACCGCCTATGTCCTGGATCTGGCCGACCGGGTAGCCGCGGCCACCGGCGTTCCCCTGGAGGTCGTGGACATCGGCGGGGGCATGGGGGTGGCCTACTTCGACGGTGAGCACGACCTCGACGTGACCCAGCTGGCGAAGGAACTCAATCCCCTGCTCGACACGTTCGCGTCAACACACCCCGACACCAGGCTGATCATGGAGTCCGGCCGGTATCTGACGGCTCGCTTCGGCACCTACCTCATGCGGGTGCGCTACACGAAGGAGTCCATGGGGGAGCGATTCGCCGTGACGGACGGCGGCACGCACCATCACATGGCCGCGGTCGGTATCGGCTCGTTCGTGAAGCGGAACTTCCCCATCGAGTTGCTGGTCGGCGAAAGCGACTCGGAAACGCCCGGTCCCTGGAACGTCACCGGACCGCTGTGCACACCGAACGACACGGTCGCCAAGAACGCCCAGCTTCCGCCGTTGCACCGCGGAGACCTGCTCGGAGTGCACAGGTCGGGAGCGTACGGCCCGACCGCCTCACCCGTCTTCTTCCTCAGCCACGGCTATCCCGCCGAGGTCGTGCTCTTCGGCGGACGGTCATTCCTGGCACGTGCCCGGGACACCGTCGATGACCTTCTCGGCCGTCAGCCCGAGCACAACCTCGGGTCGTACGTCCAGGAGTGACCGGCACTTGTCCGAAGATCCAGCACCCGATGGGTCACGAGTTCCTCGGCCTCGTGGAGGAGACCTGCTCCGAGGTGCGCACCCTCAAGCCCGGGGACGTCGTCGTGGCCCCGAACCCTCATCCGGGATGCGAGGGCGAAGCCACCGCGCGCCTTGCCGGATCGCATGAACTCCACCACGGGGCTCCGCCGAGCAGCCGGGGGGAATCTCACCCTCCAGCCCTAACAGAACCGTGCGTAACAGTCTCCCGTTACACGGCTCTTGTCGTCCTGATCATCCGACCAGTACGGCGCTCTGAGACGGAGAGAGGCGCCAGTGCGCGAACATGCGAGGGTATCGCCTGGGGGGCTTGACCCGGAATCTTGGACACGGCCTATGCGGCTTGGGCCAGGGTAGTTGCCCCGGTGGGTTGGCGCTCGAAGCGGGTCAACCCCGTAGTGCATGCGCCATGCGATGGGGATGGCGCGTGGCGGACTGCCTGGAGTGCTACCCGTCGGGTCCTGGCCTCCGCCTGCGGAACTTCCTCTTCGACAGCCCCGTATAACTCCGGCACGAGAGCGGCATCCCCGGCACAGGTAGCCCGGAGGTCAGTAGTGATAGCGCGCCGCGAGGATCACGATCTCCTTGTCCGTTACCAGGTAGACAAGGCGTTGCTCGTCGTCGATCCGCCTCGACCACGCCCCAGGCAAGTGATACTTGAGCGGCTCGGGCTTGCCGATCCCCGTGAAGGGATCGCGCTTGACGTCCTCGATGAGCTTGTTGATCCGAGTGAGCATCTTGCGGTCGTTCTTGAGCCAGGACGTGTAGTCCTCCCAGCCCTGATCCTCGAAGACAAGCCTCACGCGGCACCCGCTGCAGGATCCGCCGCATCCGGATCGATCAGCTCGCGCTCCGACACGTTGACGTGGCCCAGGGCGTTCTCGTACGCCTTGAGCAGCCGCCGCGCGTTCGCAGGCGAGCGCAGCAGGTACGAGCCCTCGCGCAGCGCCGCGTAGTCCTCGGCCGAGACGAGCACGGCGTTGCCATGCTTGGAAACGATCTCGATGGCCTCGTGATCGTCGTTGACCTTCTTGATCAGCGGAAAGAGAGCCTTGCGGGCTTCGCTCGCAGTTATGGACATGGCCTGACTCCCTACATCGAGTGGTACCAAATAAGGTACCACTCGAAGCCCTTTCAAGCGGGGCGAAATAGATGACGGCCCATCAGAAAAACCAGCACCATCCCAGCACGGAAAGCAGCATGGGGCCGACTCCCGGAAGAGCCGACCTCATTTGACCTGTGTGTTTGCCAGGCACTTCAATGTGTGAGCGGATGAAATAACACCACGTTGGCAGACGGAATGTCTGCCCACCGATCCTGACCTGCGGCGGAGCCTTACCCAGCGCCCTGACCAGGCATTTCCCCGTTGGTACGCGCTGGGTACCGACGGTCGCTTACGGGTGTCCTGCGGACTGCCTGCGGACCGGGCAGCCTCCCGCAAGGGGGAGGTGGAGCGCCGAGCCGCCTCCCCCGCGCTGCCATGACATTCACACCCACAGAGTTACGACCGCCGGTAGGATCGACACCATGAGCAGTAGCAGAAAGTACTCCATCAGCCTGCCCGAGGACCTTGCCGAGGCCGTACGCGCCCATGTCGGGCCCGGTGGCTTCTCCGCCTACGTCGCCGAAGCCCTGGAACAACGGGTCGCCATGGACAAGCTTCGGGAGATCGTCGCCGACTTCGAGACCGACAACGACGAGCTCACCCGCGAGGAGGTCGAGGCCGCCCGCGCCCTGCTGCGCCATGACCACCGACAGGTCGGCGGTGCCGCCGCCTGATGCCTGGCACCCTGATGCTCGACAGCGAAGGACTCTCCAAGCTCTACCGCAAGGACCGCACCGTCGTAGCACTGGTCCAGGCAGCATCAGAGGAAGGCATCCGCGTGGCCACCAGCGCCATGACCACTCTCGAGGCCGATTACGAGCGGATCCACCCGGCCCGCATCAAGTGGGTCCTCTCCCGCGTCGACGTTCACGACGTCACCAGAGAGGTCACCGACGAAGCCGCCGCCCTCCTTCGCGCCCATCATCTCCACGGCCACAAGTACGCCATCGACGCCGCCTTCGCCGTCATCGCCCGCAACGCGCCCCAGCCGGTCACCGTCCTCACTTCCGACCCCGAGGACCTGACGCTCCTGTCCGGCCCTGCCGTAGCGGTCGCCAAGGTCTGAAGCGCCGGCCACAGCCACGCCAACCAGGTCAGCCGTCAGCACTTCGCGGACCAGGACTCCCCGCGGACAGGCACCTCCGCCCGACCCACCAACAAGCGGACCGGGCGCCACCCTTGATAGAACGTCAGACGTTGAAGCGAAATATCGAACATAGAGCCCCCACCTGCGAAGATGTGGTTCTGACGGAGGTCGTCCCAGCACGCTCCCAGCACGGGAGTGTCATCCCAGCACCACGCCGCTCAGACGCCCCCTTGGTCACCCCTACACCGCTTGCGTGCAGACACCCGCGCTGGCCTCCGTCGAAGGCTGGGCTGCCCTGTCGAGGGGCGCGGGCCCCATGGCGTCCTGCAGAATCTCCCGGCATCGATGCCAGGCGCGGGGCGCGAGGTGTCTAGATCGCGAGGTGTCTAGAACGTCGCGGTACTCGCCCTCGACCCGGTGCTTGAGCGGAACGAAAGCGGCACGGTAGCCGCCCCTGCGGCTTTCGAGCTGACCTGCCGGCGCACCCGGATGAAGCCGGACCTCCTGCCGGAAGCGGCTCGACGTTGAACCTATGTGCACTACAGCGCTCTCACCGGCGGAAACGCGATTCTCGACAGCCATCCCAGCACGATCCCAGCACGGGAGCCCCATCTCCCAGCACCATGCAGCTCAGACGCCCCTCGTGCACCCCTACGCAGCTTGCGTGCAGGCACTCGGGCTCGCCTCCTTCGAGGGCTGGGGCGCTGCGTCGAAGGGCGCGGGGGCGGAACGGCCGGGGCGCAGCTTGATGCCGACTCCATCCGATGCGGACCGCGATTCTCGGGCCGTGACGCTCACCGGCGGTACGTCACCGCGGAAAGGACCGCCGTGGCGAACAAGATCGGGCATGCGGGCGCGCGGTGTCGGTCAGTGAGGCCCCGCCGCGCATCGGTGGCGGGCCAACGCCAGGCGGCGGGAGCCCGCCGGGTAGGGAAGGGATTCCGCCAAGGCGGCCGCCCGTCGGAATGCTTCCGCCGCATCCCGCTCGCGGCCCAGTTCCGCCAAGGCGGCGGCATGCACCGTCCGCGCATCCGTCTCCGCAAGCCGCTCGCCGGCCCGCTCGGCGCGTTCCACCTCTGCCGCCGCCGCCTCGACGGCCTCCTCGACGCGCCCGCATGCCAGCCACGCGCGTGCCATCAGGTGCGCCGGCCTCATCTTTCGGTCTGCGAGGAGCGCCAACGCCTCCTCCGGGCGCCCCTCCTGCAACTCCAGCTCGGCCCGCACCGACCGCACCTCGTGCTGGGCCTGCATGTCCCCCTGCGCGCGCGCCGCGTGCTCGGCTTCGTCCAGCAGTGCGCCCGCACCCGGCTCTCCCGTGCGAATCCGTACCCGGGCGAGGGCTGCCAGAGCGTAGGGCACGCACCAGTCGAGGCCTGGCCGCGTCTCCCGCACCGCGGCCTCCGCCAGGTCCCGGGCCTCGGCTGTCTCCTCCACCAGCAGATGGAGTTTGGCCAGGTTCGCCCGCTCGAAGACGGTCGCCGTCGGATCGCCGGACCGCTCGGCGAGGTCCAACGCCCGCCGACCCGTTTCGATGGCCTCAGGCAACCGCCCCGCCCGAAGAGCGGTTTCCCGTAGGACGGAGAGGACCAAGGCGAGTATCTGCGGATCTCCGTACGCCTTCGCGTGCGGTAGTGCGCGTTCAGCGACCGGGCCCGTCTCCCCGAAACGACCGGCCGAGCCCAGGGACGTCGCACGCATCGCCAGCGCCCGGGCGAGCAGCCCTCTGCGCTCCGGGCCCTCCACCGCCTCGGCTGCGGTCTCCGCCGCCCACGCGGCCGCCGCCCCCTCCTCGTACTGGCCGGCGACGAAGCAGAGCACAGCCCTGGCCAGATGGTGGGTGCTCGCCGTCGCCGCCGGTGTGTCGGGAGCGGGCGGACAGGCGTCGAGCAGCCGGAAACCCTCGTCGGTGCTCCGGGTCTTCGCCGTGAGTTCGGCGAGCCGGGCTGCGGCGAGAACCCGTCCGTCCCGGTCGCCATGGCGCTCCATCTCCGCCAGAGCCTCGCCGAGCAGCCGTGCCGCGTCCTCGAATCGACCCATCCGGCGCAGCACGGCGCTGTGGTCCATCCGAGCGCGCGCCGATTCGGCGACCAGCGCGTCGAGCCGGCCGGTGAGCTCCGCGTAGTAGCGGTCCGCGGTGTCGTTCGCGTGATGGGCCGCCGCGCGTTCCGCTGCCCGCCTCAGATACCCGGTGGCGCGCGGGTCGTCAGCGCGCGTCAACTGGGCGGCGAGCGTGTCCACGGCGTCCGGCCGGCGCCGGAGCACCGCCTCCGCGTACGCCGAGTGCAGCAGCCGCCGCCGGGCCGCCGACAGCATCTCGTAGCAGGTCATCCGGACCAGGGGATGGCGGAAGGCAAGCCCGGGCACCGGACGGCCCTCGACGGCCGCCGGCCGCTCCTCCAGCACGGAGGCGGCGACAGCGGCCTCCACTGCCTCCGTCACCTCGGCCGCCGACAGCGGTGGCTGCCCGCAGCGCCGGGCGACGTCCAGGACCTCGGCGAGTGCCGCGTCCTGACCCGCCACCGCGACCATGTCCACCACTCGACGGGCTGCCGGGTCGAGTCGTCCGAGCCGCTGGGCGACCACCTGTCGGATACCCTCGGGTGCTCCCGAAACGCCCACGACCCCGTCCCGCAGCGCACGCGCCAGTTCGAGGGCGAAGAGCGGATTACCCAGGGACAGTTCCCACACCCGTTCGGGTACGGCTGCGGCGGAGGAGCCCAGCGCGTCGGCCGCCAGCTCGATACACGCCTCCCGGGGCAGACGAGGTGGTTCGACAGCCCGGGCGAGCGACTGGCGGACCAGCACGTCCAACGTGTGCCGCCGGGGATCGGAGCCAGGCAGTTCCTCGGGGCGCAGCGTGGCGAGAAACCGCCAACCGATTCCGTTGCCCCGGGCCCGCCGTGCGAGGTAGCTGAGGAGCTGGAACGAGCCCGCGTCCGCGGCTTGGAGGTCGTCCAGCACCACTATGACCGGCCGCTCCGCCGCCAGTTCCCCGAACAGCGCGGCCGCTGCCTGGAACAGGCGGTCCCGCTCCTCCTCGGGGCTTCGCCACGACCTCGGCTCCACCCTCCCCAACGGCAGGAGCCCGGCCAGTTCCGGATACTCCGCGCCCATGCTGGCGCGCTCCTCGACGGAGCGGTCCGCCAGCCAGCCCTCAACCGCCTCCGCGAACGGACCGTACGGCCGATGCCCTTCCGCGTCGTGGCCGGCGCCCCACAGCACGACCGCCCCCTTTTGGGCGGCCCGACGGGCCGCCTCGGCGACGAGGCGCGTCTTGCCGAGCCCAGCCTCGCCGGTGACGAGGAGGATGGGTGTGTTGTCGACCTCCAGCAGCTCAGCCAGCAGGTCATCCCGGCCGCGCAGGGGCGAGGCGGGTGGTAGCCGCACCGCCGCCGGCAGCGCAGGCTGGGTCGACCGGGCGGCCGAGGTGGGCGCGGCGAGGGCTGTGCGGTGCAGCGCTTCCGTCTCGGCGCCCGGCCGCACCCCGATCTCCGCGTCCAGCGCCTTCCGGCACAGGTGGTACTGGTGCACGGCCCGGCGTCGGAGCCCCTGCCGGAGGAACGCCTCGATCAAGACGCGGTGGGCGTACTCCTCGGCGGGTGAGGCCGCCAGGACCTGCTCGGCTGCCTCCACCGCTTCCTCGGTGGCACCCGCCGAAAGATGGGCGGCGGCCAGTGCGAGGAGGGTCTTTTCCCGCAGCGCGGCCAGTCGTTCCCGGCGGGCCTGCGACCACGGCGCGTACAGGTCCTCGGGAAGAAGCTCGCCGGTGAACGCGTCGAGCGCGGCCATCAGTTCTGCTCGGCCGCCGTGCGCCAGCGCTGCCTCCGCGAGCCGTTCGGCTTCGTCGGCGTCGATCCACACGGTGTGCGGATCCAGCCGCAGCAGCGCCCCCTCGCCGATCAGGTAGGACGACGTGGCCCGGGGCGCGAGTTCCGGTTCGACGGCCCGGCGGGCGGCGTGCAGCGCCACCCGCAGGCTGCGCAGCGCTGCCTGGGCATCGGCGTCCGGCCAGCAGATCTCCATCGCTTCCTCGCGATGGAGGCGATGGTCCGGGGCGACTGCGAGCAGCTTGAGCAGCGTCCGGGCGCTCGGCCGGGGCCACCGCTCCGCGAGCGGTGGCCCGTCGTTCCGGTAAACCCGGAACCCGCCGAGGAGGTGCAGCCGCAGCACCTGGATCTCCCTACGCTGATGGGGGCCCCACAATAGCGGGAGCCCCCATCAGCGGTGTCAAGTCAGGAATTGGTCACAACGCCCGTCACCATTCCATGAATCCGGTTGTCGACCCCCATGTCGTACCGGCTGCCGGACAGTTCGGCCATCCGGTCCTGCGCGAGGTTTTCGTTGTGCAGGCCGACGATCTCGTCCACGCCGTCACCGGTGAGGTCCGCGATCACCACGTTCTGGGTCGCGTACCGCTGCTGCAGCCGGGCCTCGTGATCCGGGTAATGATCGCCCTTGAGTACGGAAGACTCCCAGATGTACACCGAGCCTTCCGTGGCCCCGACGAGCAGTCGGCGTCCACCGGGACCGGTCGCGAAACCGGCTCGGTGGATGGGCGGCACCGTGTAGATCAGATAGTCGTTGCCGTCCGTGCCGAAGGTTTGCAGTGATGCCGTTCCGGTGCGGATCAGGCCCTCGTCGCCGGTGAACCAGTTGCCGAGGGTGAAGGATCCACCACCGAGCGCGGTCTTCACCACCTTGCCCGTGCGGACGTCGCGGAACTCGAAGAACTCCCGCCACCAGCCGTTGTCATCGCGCACGATCCAGGTGGCCACGGCCGCATGCCCGTCCGCGTACGGGATCGCGGGCGAGGCGTACACGCCGTGGAAGAGCTGCGCACCGTAGATCTTCGGGTCGCCACCCGTCCACACCGGGCTGCCGGTCCAGGCGACCGTACCGGTCCGGGCATCCAGAGCCAGTTCCTCGACCTTGGCGGGCTCGCGCTGGTAGGCCGTCTGGTACGAACCGAGCACCCGGCCGTCGGCCACCGCCAGGTCCGAGAAGGCAACCGGCCCCGTGCCCTGGGGAGCGTAGGACCACAGTTGGCGGCCACTACCCCGGTAGGCGCGGACGGCGTCGGTCGGAACGAGCACGTCGTCAGCGCCGTCGCTGTTCAGATCCGCCACGGTCACCGAGCGGACGAACTGCCCCGGCTGGTCGATGGTCGCGCTGACCCGGCCGGTGGTGGCGTCGACGATCACCGCGGCGGTCTCGGCGGCCACCACCAGGTCGTCGCGGCGTCCGTCACCGTCCGTGTCACCCAGCACGATGTCGCCGTACACGGCGCCGGGCAGGGTGGCCTGCCACAGCACCCGTGGCTTGCCCGCGGCCAGCGACGGACCGTCGAACGCCCACAGGCCGCGGGACTGGCCGCCGGCCACCAGGTCCTGGCGGCCGTCTCCGTTCACATCGAACGCAACGCCGGTCGACAGGTCGGCAGGGAGCGGTACGAGCCCCGCCGACTTGCCGCTGTCCAGCCGGTAGAGGTGGATGTTCTGGTCGTTGTCGATGGTGCGTACCAGCCAGTCGTCGCCGGCCTGGTACGGCTCGGCGTAGATCGGGGAGGCGACCACGCCCTTCTGTGACCACCGCACCGAACCGTCCGTGCCGCTGAGCACAGTGACCGTGCCGTAGCGGCGGCCCCCCGGGTTGATGGCGCGGTCCCTGTCCGCCATCGTCACGTACGAGGCGATGGCCTTGCCGTTCGCGATCCGCAGGCCGAGGACGCTGTCACCGTCCCGCTGGTTCGACTCGTCCCGCTTCACCGTGTACGACCAGAGTTCCGTCCCGCCGTCACCGCGCAGGCCGCGCACCGTCGCCGCGTTGGCGTAGAGGCCGTCGTCGAAGGTGGCTTCGGCGACCGCGTACTCGACGCCGCCGCCGCCCTTCAGCTCGCCGACCGCCAGCTCGGTACCGACCGCGTTGACCCGCTCGTCGAGCACGGTCCGGACGCCGTTGGCGAGGTCGTAGCCGACCAGCTGGTACCGCACCCCGTCGGTGTAGTCGGACTGCTCGATGGCGACGAGCCGGTTCCGGGACGCATCGACGACCGCCTCTCGCCCGTACCTCGTGCCGGCGGTCTGCCAACGCGGCGTGCCGTTCGCCGTGTCGATCACGAGTGTCTGGCTCGCGGCCGGGGCGGTGTCGGTCTTCCGCACGTACCAGGAGAGGGCCGCCGCGGTGCCGGAGAGCGCGGTGACCGAGGCCCACCGGCCGTGGCGCTGGCCGGTGTCGTACGACCAGGTCGACGCCGGGGTCAGTCGCCCGTCCCCGAACGTGAAGCGGAAGCCGTACAGCTTCGTCGTCAACGTTTTGTCGGCGCCGAAGTTGTTGGACGGCTGGTCGGCGACGAGCAGGGTCTTGCCGGCGAGGGCGACCTGCTGGGCGTCGGGGAAGATCTGCGACCACAGGGTCGCCCCGGTCTTCCCGTCGAGGACGGTGACGAAGCTACCCGTCGTCAAGGACGAGCCCGGGGAGGTGAACGGGCGATACGGGTTGGCGCCCACCTTCGCGGTGAAGACGACGTCAGCCACCCCGTCGCCGGTCAGGTCCCCCTGCGCGAAGCCCCGGTCGGCCAGATCCGCGTACGGGCTGTTGGCCTCGTAGCCGACGGCGATATGGGCAGGGTACGGCTCCTTCTGCCACGGCCGCACCGGCTTGACGCGCCAGTCGGCGTAGAGGGACTCGTTGTCGCGCTTCCACACCGTCTGGCCGCCCGTCGTGAAACGGGTGATCAGGCCGAGACTGTGCACGGCGAGGAAGTCGCCCTTGCCGCCGCCGAGTTGGGCGGTTTTGGCGTTCCCCTGGTACGTCTCCAGCGCGGACGCCTCGGTGAGGGTGACCGGTGCCGCGTCCTGCGGCTGCTCGGCCGGCGGTTCGGCGGTGTCGCTCGGCTCGGTCGCCTGCTGAGCAGAGGGGGCCGCCGTGAACCGACTTTCGAGTTCAGCGGCTTGGGCGTCGGTCAGGACCCGCGCCTGCGACCCGTCCTCGGCGTACGCCGGGTTGGCGATCGCGGGGAGCGCGGCAAGCACGAGTTGGGGCGCGAGCAGGGCGGAGGCGAGGCGCACGGCGCCTCGGGATCGGTTCTTCATCATGCCGCCTCGGGGAAAATGCGGAGGGCGGAACCGTCGGTGAGGACCGGTTCGTTGAAGGAGTACTGCAAGGCGTCGACGCCGGCCTGGTTCTCGATGCCGACGGTCGCTGATCCGCCCTTCTCCAGCGCCGAGGCGCCGTCGATGGACTGGTACTGCAGGAGGATCGCCCCGGTGGCCTCTTCGAAGACCGCCTCGAACGTCACGCGCCGGCCCGAATCGGCGGCGAAGGCCGCGTTCTCCCAGACGATCGCGAACTTCCGCTGTCCGGCCGTGCCGGTGGTGGCGGTCTTCACGGCCGACTTCTTGTCGAGGACGAGATCGTCCCAGTAGGCGGCGAGGATGCCGTTGGGCTGCGCCGCCGTCGGCAGAGCGGTGTTGGCGTAGTCGCCGAGCCGCGGGGCGAGGAAGTTCACCAGGCCGTTGGTCGTGACATTCGCCTGGTTGTACGGGACGCCGTAGAACGTCACCGGGAACGGCAGGGCGACCGTCTTGGCGTTCTCGTCGCCGGAGAGGGCGACCTTGGTGGCGCCGCCGACCCAGGAGTATGTGGCGGGCAGGCAGCTGTTGCCGAAGGCGTCGCTGTGGGCGGGCAGCTGGACGGTCAGGCTCTCAGCGCCGTCCACGGTCAGGGCCTTGTGGTAGGTGCCGTTGCACAGCACCGGCGCGGCCGGCGTCGCGACCAGGGTGAAGTCTCCTTCGGCGACGTCCGGGAAGCGGAAGGCGCCGGAGGCGTCCGACACAACCGGGGCGAGCGGCGCCTCGGCGATCCGTACGGTCGCACCGGCGAGCGGCTTGCCCGTCACGTCGTACACGGTGCCGGTCACGGCGTGCCGGGGAACGGCGTCCAGCGCGATGTCGTGGGAGAGGGTTTGGCCGTTGGTGACGGTGAGACTCTCCGTGGCCGTGCGGTAGCCGTAGCCGACGCTGGTGACGGTGTACGTGCCGGCCGCCAGGACCAGCCGGTAGGCGCCCGAGGCATCCGTGGTCACGGTGCGCTGGCCGCCCTGGCCGGTTGCGGTGACGGTGATTGCGGCCAGTCCCGCGCCGGTGGTGCGGTCGGAGACGGTGCCGGTGATGGTGGCCGCGGTGTGCGGGGCCTTGTCGACAGCGGCGAAGGCATCGAGCTTGCCCTCGCCCCAGACGTTGTTGGCGTCGGCGGTGCCGCCGCAGTGGGTGTCGTCCACGTCCCGCGCGGAGTCGTTCAGGGCGGCCCGGGTGGCGTCGATGTCTCCGACGAGGGAGGGTGCCGCGGACCAGAGCAGGGCGACGGCGCCGGCGACGTGCGGGGTCGCCATGGACGTACCGGAGATCGCCCGGTAGCCGTTGCCCGGCCAGGAAGAGCGGACGTTGACGCCGGGCGCGGCGATGTTCGGCTTCATGGAACCGTCGACGAGGGAGGGGCCGAAGCCGGAGAAGGGAGCAATGGCCCCGTTCGCGTCGTACGCGCCGACCCCGTACGCCGGAGCCTGCGCACCCGGCGCCTCGGTGGTCGAACAGCTCGTGCCGTTGCCGGAGTTGCCGGCGGCGAACGCCTCGAAGATGCCCGCCGCGTTCCAGGACTCGATCATGTCCTGGTAGAAGGTGGTGTTCCCGCCGCCCCAGGAGTTGTTGACGATGTCCGGGGCGAGATCGGGCCGCGGGTTCTGCCCGTTGTGATCGGTCGGCGCGAGGATCCACTGGCCGGCCTTCAGCAGCGAGGTGTCCGAGCAGGAGCTGGCCTCGCAGCCCTTGACGGCGACCCACTTCGCGCCGGGAGCGACGCCGATGCCGCCCGCGCCGGCGATGGTGCCCATGGTGTGGGTGCCGTGGCCGTTGTTGTCGCAGGGAGTGCTGCTGTCGGGGCACTGGTCGGACGCGTCGTACCAGCTGTAGTCGTGGCTGTAGGTGCCGTCGCCGAGGTTGCCCCGGTAGTTGCCCTTCAGGGCCGGGTGGTCGAACTGCACGCCCGAGTCGATGTTGGCGACGACGACGCCCTCGCCACGGTCGTCGTACTGAGACCAGACCTGGTCGGCCCCGATGTCCTTGACGCCCCACTCCGGGTCCGCAGTCTCGGTCGTGGTGGCGGCGCCCATCGCGGCGGTGTCGATGGCGTAGTGCTGCTCCTGCTTCAGGGCGGCGACGTCGGGACGGGCGGCGAGACGCTCCACCAGATCCCGGTCGCCGGTGACCTCTACGGCGTTGGCAATCCAGAACGACTCGTAGCCGATCTTCGCTTGGTCCAGGTAGCGGGTCAGCGAGCTCTGGTCCCGAGCGGTCTCGGCGCGCAGCGCCTGGAACACGGCAGCCTTCCGCGCCTTACCGCGCTGCCGAAGAGCACCGGACAGGTCGGCGCGGCTGTCGAGGACGACGAAGAAGGTCGCCTCCTTACCGGCTTCCACGGCGGCGGTGAGGCCCGGGTCGACGATCGCATGGTGCCGGGGTGCCGCGTTCGCGGCCGGGGCGGCAAACCCGCCGGCGAGGGTGGCGGCAACCGCTGCCAAGGCGGTGGCCGCTCGCCGCAGGGACGAACGGGGCAAATGCATCTGTAGAGCTCCTCAGTGGCCGATCCAGGAAATGCCGGTACTCCGTTTCCGCGGAAGCCACCGAAATATCGAGAGCGGAAGCACGGAACTGGCTTGGCCGGGCAGGCTACGATCGGGCCGTTACTGGGGAATTACTGACGCGGTGTCCAGTCACAGGAGTTGCCGGAGTGGCTTCGACTTCGCGCCTGAGGAGCTGAAAGGCACTTGCGTTCCCCGCCTCCAGCATCCGGGCGGGGAGTGTGACGCACAGTCGGCTCCGGCCCCGGCCGACGCGGAGCGCGTGACGACTGGTCTTCGCCGACAGCAACACGGCCCAGGTCAAAGACCTGGGCCGTGTCTGCGATGACGCCTGAGCGTCAGGCGGCGGTGCGCTGGAGCCGCTGCTTCAACGCCTTGCCGCGCTCGTCCAGCTTGGCTTCCAGCGCGACCTTCTTCTGTTCCAAGCGAAGTCGGGCGGCCTCCTTTTCGGCCGAACGATACGAAGCAGCTGCCGACGCCGCAGCGCTGCGTGAACAGCTGCGGCACGTCTACTAAATCGGTGGCGGGAGCGGTGCAGGCAAGTCGACGATTGCGCGCCGCTTGGCGGATCAGTACGGGTGGCGCCTCTACGCGACCGACGACGTGATGTCGGAGCACGCCCGCCGGACCACACCCGAAGAGGCCCCGTTCCTGCACCAGTTCATGGCCATGGATATGGACGAGCGATGGGTGAACCGGTCTCCGGACACCATGCTTGAGACCTGCCACTGGTTTCGCGGTGAGGGCTTTGGGCTGATCGTCGAAGACCTCCTTTGCCTGCCACCGGAACCTTGTGTCATCGTCGAGGGCTTCCGGCTGTTGCCACACCTCGTGAAGCCGCTACTTGCCGTGTCCAGTCACGCGGTTTGGCTCCTCCCCACACCCGAGTTCCGCTCGGCGCAGTCCGCCGCCAGTGGGGGCCGGCGCAGATCGCCGAACACTACGGAGTGACCGAAGAGATGGCCCGGTACCGGTACAACACCACTGGGGTAGCCAAACAGGTCCGAGGCCGCTGACGGCGCTGTCGGTCTGCCGCTTACCGCCGGGATGTGGCGCGGGGCGGGCACGTCCCGCAGCACATCCGCCCACGACTCGCTCGACTCGCGCAGGCCCTCGGCCAGCGCGATCAGGTCCTTGGAGCCGTCCAGGCGCATCAGCACCAGCACGCAAGGTCCGCCTGGTCCAGGCGGACCTTGAAACACACACGATCGGCCCATACGGAGACGTAGTCGGCCGGCGACAGGTCGCGGGTCTGGAAGGCAGCGTGGTCATCGCCCCACGACAGCCGAGGAACTGCTCCAACGCGGGCACGAAGTCCCCGGACTACAGGCCGTGCAGATAAAGCAGTGGCAGCACCTCGGAGATCTTCGGCGACTTGCGGCACCTCAGCGGCAGAATCTTCGAGGAGATCCGCTTACGCTCGCCGGTGGTGGCATCGACGCGCTTGTCGTTCACCCGCGGCGCGGCGACCTCCACCAGCCGCACCCACACCTGGCAAGCCGCCATCAACGTACTGGCCGGCTACTGCGGCAATCGAATCGACCTCGGCGGATTCCACCTGAACACCGCGAGTGACCCACCGAAAACTAAACCAGAGGAACCGCAACGCAGGTGCACATACAGAAACCGAGACGATCCCCATCCTGGGCGACCGACCACCCCGGGGGACGCCCGGCCAGAGTGCGCTTCGGATACGGCTGGGCATTGCGACATCCTTCCAGCCCACCTCTCAGCGATCCAGATCAGGTGTCGCCCAACCCGCAGCAGTGCCCACCCCGAAAACTTGGATAACCACTTTGTGGTTGACCCCGCCAAGTTCGATTTCTACTCGATGAACTACTACCGGGTGGTCGGTGAGGACCAGCTCGCGCGCACGCTCGCTGAGGAGCTCCGGGCAGGTACGGACTTTGACGGAAGCGAGCGCTCGCCGATGCGCAACGCGGAAGCCCGCGTCGCCCTCGGAGTGGCGGCAGCGGGTGAGGGCGACTTGGAACAGGCGCTCATCATGGGAGTGCCTGCACTCGAAGGCGACCGGCAATCGGTGCCGCTCATCATGACCAGCCGCGAACTCACTGCCGAAATGAGGCGCCGATACAGCCGGAACCAGGGGCACGGGACTACCTCGGGCGCCTCCATGCTCTTGGGCAGGAGAAACCCGGCTTCCTGCCGCAGTGATCTCCGTGGTCAAGGTTCGACAGGCCAGAGGCGGCGCATCAACCGCCTCTGGTGTCGACGATGCCGTAATGCGGTGCCGTTCAGGTGCGCTTGGGCTTCGAGCGTGAACCTGTGGATGGCGCCTTCAAGCCGACGACACTCGTCGTGAACTGTCATCGGCCGCCCATGGATTCGAGACATGGTGCCTGCATGTTCCGGCGTCGCTGTCAGGAGCATGCGCGTCGATTTGGCGTGTTGATCGATGAGGAGGGCGGCATAGGCGAGCTCGTCAGGTCCTTCAAGGAACACCAAGGCGGCTGGTTCGTCCAAAGGATTAGCTCGGGCGGTGGCTGCGATCGCCTCGCGCCGCTGCTCCTCCTCTGCAGGGCTAAGCGGCTCGCCAGCAGCGCGCGCCAGTTGTATCTCCGTGGCGTGAGCGAGAGCCTCCGCAATGTCCGCCTTGTGCCGCCGGGCCGCTGTGAGCAATGCGGCATAGACCTCGCGCTGTTGCTGGCGGCGGACAGCGTCCACGCTCCCGCGCCCCTGGGCGCTCCCCGCGGCGTAAGCCGCTGCGGCGGCCAAAATGGCGGTGGGGGTGGTGATGAGCGCGGCTGTGACGGCGGGATCCATGACAGGTGATGATGCCGCACGGCCATGGCCATGGGAAAAACACGCTCAGAGCCCCATGGGAGAGGTTCGATCGGGCCGTCTGTGGGCCGTGCGAGGCTGGCCGACGACGACAGACCGATCGGCCGATAGCTGATCCCGGGGTCCTCTATCGAGTCTTCCCAGCGCGGGAGACGGTCGCATCAGTCCCAGAAGAACTGTTCTCGCCGTTAGCGCGCCTTCCGGTACCTCTCATCCGAACGAGGGGTCCTCTCAGCAGCCGCGAATTCCCGCAGGGGCAGCGGGCATTGTCGCCGAGGGCAGCGCACCCAGGGAACGGCGGGAGGCTACATGGAACAGGCCCTCAACGAGCGGCAGCAGGCCGTGCTCGACTGGGTGGGCCAAGGGTGTCCCGACGGAGTCTGGCCGGACAGTACGTACAAGACCAGCGGACAGGCCCTGCAGAACCGAGGGCTCATCAAAATCACCAAACGCCGCGGGCATTGGAGCGCCCACCTCACCGAGAAAGGGCGGCAGCATCTCACCGAACGCGGCATCCGCCCCGTGGAGCAGAGCACCCGACCGCCACAACGGCCCGCCCGAAGACCGGCACTACCGCGCCCCAGAGCCGTGCCGAAGGCCCGTAAGAACTACGCGGACCAACTACTCGAAGAACTGGCCGCTGCGAACGACGGCTGTCTCATCAAGCCCATCGAATCCGGCCCGCACGCGGTGAATTGGGCGTCACGCGTCAGTGCCGCCCGCAAGTCCGGCAAGATCCCCCAGACGCAGGAACTCTACGGATACCGCACCCACCGCGGCTACGAGATCAAGCTGGTCGACATCCCTGCCTGGCGCCTCGCGGAACTCACCCCGCTCCATGTGGCGGCCAGACTCACCAAACCCCATGCCGTCGTGGCCGCCCTCCAAAAGCAGCCGCAGCCCATGGGCCTGACCAAACCCCTCCAGGGCCGAGCCCTGCGCATCATCCAGACCCTCATCACCGCCACCGAAGCACAAGGCCACAAGGCCGCGCTCGGAACCACACAAGGCGCGCCCCCGCCCCATCGGCGCCGTAAGGCGCAACCGCACTTCACCATCACCGCCCAAGGCGAAAGTGTCGGATTCCTCGTCCTTCAAGAACAGGACCGCAGCGAACACGTCCCCACGGACAAGGAACTCGTCGACGCCAAGAAGTACTCATGGATGCGCATCGCCCGCTTCGACTACACCCCCTCCAGCCGCCTGCGTTTCATGCTCCGCGGCGGCAGCCCGCACCGCGCCAGCGAATGGACCGACCTCCCCGACCGGCCTCTGGAAGAACAACTCGCCGAGATCGTGCAAGAGGTCGGCCTCCGCGGCGAAGCTGCGGAACGTAAACGCCTTGCAGACCAGCAAGCCAGAGAGGTACAGCAAAAGCGCTGGGAAGCCGCCATGCAGGAAGCCCGCGCCGCCTACGCCCACGCCTACCGCGTCAAGCACCTCGGAGAACAGGCAGACGCCTGGTACCAAGCCAGCCGCCTGACCGAATACATCGCAGCAGTACGCGACCACGCCACATCACTGCCGCCCGGGCAGGAGCGGACCGAGATCGAGGCGTGGCTCGTGTTCGCGGACGCGCACCTCCAACACCTCACCGAATCGGTCTCAGCGCCGAAACTGCCCACGCCGCCGAAGCCCAGCGGCGACGACCTCAAGCCCTTCCTCCGCCACTGGAGCCCCTACGGGCCCCGCTCCTACTGAGTCTTGGCTCCGTCCGCGACCTACGGAATTCACCAAGAGACGGAAGAGCAGCAACATAGCGGCGGATCGCCGGTTACCGAAACCGGTGATCCGCCGAATGCCGGTAGCTCCACCGCCACTCACTGACCAACCGTCGAAAGGCAGAAAGGGGACCAGGAGAAGTCACACCGCCACGAGCCGGACCCTCTCGCCGCACAGCTTGGCCATGTCGTCAATATCGGACGTCAGCATGACTACGGGGCGGTGCTGTCGCAGCGCGGCCTCGGCGACGGCCGCATCGATCGCGTACTTGTGTCCGTGCAACCCGGCATTCATCAGCAACTTCGAGGCCGCCCTCGCCTCCTCGTCGCCGACTGGGACGACCCGCAGCCCGGAAAGCACCCAGTTCAGGCGGGACTTGTTCGTACGAGCGTGGACGGCTTCGATGATGGCGAGCGCACTGATCACGACCTCCATGCCGCGCGAGCGCGCCTCAGCGATCAAAGCCACCACCTGCTCGTCGTCGGCGAGCAGCTTCGAGAGTCCCTCGCTGTCGAGGACCAGCGTCCCCTCGTGACTCAACCTGCGGCGGGCCACTCTGCCTCCTCGGCGAACACCTCGTCGAAGACCTGCCGCGCCCGCTGGCGAGCCGGCTCGGAAACCGGCCCCTTGCGGCTCTCGTAGTCCGCCAAGTACTCGTCCAGGACCTGCCCACGCAGCTCACGCTCGACCGCCTCAGCGATGAACGCGGAGAACTCCCGCTTGCCCACCCGCGCCCGGATTGCCTCCGCGGTCCCCTCCGGCAGCGACAGGCTCACCCGCGTCGCCGGGCCTTCCCCGATGCTGTACGTCGTCTCACCCATACCTCGAGTGTGTCAAACGAGTAGGAAAAGCGCCACGGATCGAATCTGCACGGGCCCCGGAGTCGTGAAGAAGTCGTCGGATGGAGCCCCACCCGCCCGCCTGTCGCATCGGGAG
Source organism: Streptomyces sp. SD15 (assembly GCF_054462255.1). Classification (NCBI taxonomy): domain Bacteria; kingdom Bacillati; phylum Actinomycetota; class Actinomycetes; order Kitasatosporales; family Streptomycetaceae; genus Streptomyces; species Streptomyces sp. SD15. The sequence continues at coordinate 82,941 of NZ_JBTLMO010000009.1, forward strand.
ATCGCTGCCCGAAACCCAGCACGGGCGTTCTCATCCCCTCCCAGCACGATCCCAGCACGGTAGGGATGAGCAGGGGTGATGACAGATGACGAGGGGTCAGCTATCCCAGCACCATCCCAGCACGGGAAAACTGAGGGCCCGACCCCGAAGAGTCGGACCCTCTCTGACCTGTATGTTTGCTAGATCAGCGAAGTGGTGCTAAGTCACCCGCTACACGTTGAACCGGAACTCCACCACGTCCCCGTCCTGCATCACATAGTCCTTGCCCTCCATGCGGGCCTTGCCCTTGGCGCGGGCCTCGGGGACCGAGCCGGTTTCGACGAGGTCCGCGAAGGAGATGACCTCCGCCTTGATGAAGCCCTTCTGGAAGTCGGTGTGGATGACTCCGGCGGCCTCGGGGGCGGTGGCGCCCTTCTTGATGGTCCAGGCGCGGGATTCCTTGGGGCCTGCCGTCAGGTAGGTCTGCAGGCCGAGGGTGTTGAAGCCGACGCGGGCCAGGGTCGTGAGGCCCGGCTCCTCGGCGCCCACCGACTCCAGGAGCTCCATGGCGTCCTCCTCGTCGAGCTCGGCGAGGTCCGCCTCCAGCTTGGCGTTGAGGAAGATCGCCTCGGCGGGGGCGACCAGGGCTCGCTGCTCGTCCTTGAAGGCGTCGTCGGTCAGTTCGTCCTCGTCGACGTTGAAGACGTAGAGGAACGGCTTGGTGGTGAGGAGGTGCAGGTCGTGCAGCAGCTCTTCGTTGCCGGAGTTCTGGACGATGCCCACGGAGAAGAGCGTGTCGCCCCTCTCCAGGATCTCCTTCGCCGCCTCGACCGCGGCGACCTTGGGCGCGATGTCCTTCTTGATGCGCGACTCCTTCTGGAGGCGCGGCAGGACCTTCTCGATGGTCTGGAGGTCCGCGAGGATCAGCTCGGTGTTGATCGTCTCGATGTCGTCCTTGGGCGAGACCTTGCCGTCGACGTGCACGACGTTCTCGTCCTTGAAGGCGCGGATGACCTGGCAGATCGCGTCGGACTCGCGGATGTTCGCGAGGAACTTGTTGCCCAGCCCCTCACCCTCCGAGGCGCCCTTCACGATGCCGGCGATGTCGACGAAGTCGACGGTCGCCGGGAGGATCTTCTGCGAGCCGAAGATCTCCGCCAGCTTGGTCAGCCGGGCGTCCGGGACGCCGACCACGCCCACGTTGGGCTCGATCGTGGCGAACGGGTAGTTGGCCGCGAGCACGTCGTTCTTGGTCAGGGCGTTGAACAGGGTCGACTTGCCGACATTGGGCAGACCGACGATTCCGATCGTGAGCGACACGTTGCGACTTCCCGTACGTGAGGATGGGCGAAGGGCCTACGGAGAGCGCGGGCCGATCCACCAGTCTACGGCGTGCGCGCTCCCGCACCGGCGCCCTGTCGAACGCTTGGCCAAGCTCCCTCCCGCGGCGTGTCTGAGGGCCTATTGGACACATAAACCGACCTAAGTTGGTCCAGTGGAGCAACAACCCAGGACGCGTCCCCCTCAGTACAGACAGCGACGCGGCGCGCCCCTTCCCGCCCAGGCCGGGCGGGCCGCGGCCGGTGGCGTACGGACGGGGGGGCCGGCCGTGCGGCGGCCCGAGACGGTGCCCGTCCAGCCGGTACGGCGGCTGCCGAACCCCCGGCTCACCGGACTCGGCAGCGGCCTGTTCTGCGGGGCGTCGATGTTCGCGCTCGGCTGCCTCGACCAGCTGCTGTTCGGGGCGTCACTGGTGGTGTACGGGGTGCTGTTCCTGCCCGTCTGCGCGCTGACCGCGCTGTGGGTACGGCGGGGTGACCTGGTCACCGCGCCCGTCATCGTGCCGATCGCCTTCGTGTTCGGGCTGCTGCCCGTCGTCGACGAGGGCGGGGGGTTCGGCAACCATCTGATGGGGCTCGTCACGGCGCTCGCCACCCAGGCCGGGTGGCTGTACGGGGGGACACTGGTCGCGGGAGTCATCTCGACCGTCCGGAAGGCGCGGCTGATGATCCGCCGGGCCGCCCGGCGGAGGGCACAGGCCGCCGCCGCGCGGCGAAGTCTCCCAACCGCGCGCCCGTCCCGGTCCGCCGGATAGCCGGATAGTCGGATGGCCGGTCCGCCAGATGGCCGGATCGTCCGGCTCGCGACATGCCCCGGAGGACCGGGGCAGCCCGTCGCTACTCGATCTTCGCCGCTCTCATCGCCGCTCCCACGATCCCCGCGTTGTTCTGCAGCTGCGCCGGGACGATATCCGCTTTGATGTTCTCGATCAGCGGCAGGAACCTGTCGGCCTTGCGGCTGACGCCACCGCCGATGATGAAGAGCTCGGGCGAGAAGAGCATCTCCACATGGGCGAGGTATTTGGTGACCCGGCGCGCCCAGTGCTCCCAGGTGAGCTCGTGGTCCTCCTTGGCCTTGGTGGAGGCGCGCTTCTCCGCCTCGTGGCCGCCCAGCTCGAGGTGGCCCAGCTCCGTGTTCGGCACCAGGACGCCGTCGTGGAAGAGGGCGCTGCCTATGCCCGTACCGAAGGTGAGCAGGATGACCGTGCCCTGCCGGTCGCGGCCCGCGCCGACCTGCATCTCGGCGACACCCGCCGCGTCCGCGTCGTTCAGCACCGTCACCGGAAGGCCGCCGAGGCGGGTGCTCAGCAGGGCGCGGGCGTCGGTGTCGATCCAGTTCTTGTCGACATTGGCGGCCGTGCGGATGGTGGCACCGCCGGTGACCACGCCGGGGAAGGTGATGCCGACGGGGCCCGTCCAGCCGAAGTGGTCGACGACCTCCTTCACTCCGTCGGCCACCGCGTCCGGTGTCGCCGGATGCGGAGTGAGCACTTTGAAGCGCTCCTCCGTCAGGTCGCCGCGCTCCAGGTCCACAGGAGCGCCCTTGATCCCGGATCCGCCGATGTCCACGCCAAAGATCTGCATGGGCCCACGTTACGTCGTACGGCTGACGGTCACTTCTCGGAGCTGCCGGTGCGCTCCGCGACCAGCGCCGCCGCCTCGGCACGCAGGTCGCGGCGCAGCTCCTTGGGCAGCGAGAACGTGATGGACTCCTCGGCGGCCTTGACGATCTCGACGTCCTCGAAGCCGCGACCGGAGAGCCATTCCAGGACCTGCTCGACCAGGACCTCCGGGACGGAGGCGCCCGAGGTGACACCGACCGTGGTCACACCGTCCAGCCACCCCTCCTCGATCTCGTCGGCGAAGTCCACGAGGTACGCGTCACGCGCGCCCGCGAGCTTGGCGACCTCGACCAGGCGCACCGAGTTGGAGGAGTTCTTCGAGCCGACCACGATGACCAGGTCCGCTTCCTCGCCCATCTGCTTCACCGCCAGCTGACGGTTCTGCGTGGCGTAGCAGATGTCGTCGCTGGGCGGGGAGATGAGCTGCGGGAACTTCTCCTTCAGCGCGTCGACCGTCTCCATCGTCTCGTCGACCGACAGCGTGGTCTGGGAGAGCCAGACGACCTTGGACGGGTCGCGGACCTCGACCTTGGCGACGTCCGAGGGACCGTCCACGAGGGTGATGTGGTCGGGCGCCTCGCCGGAGGTGCCGATGACCTCCTCGTGGCCCTCGTGCCCGATCAGGAGGATGTCGAAGTCCTCATTGGCGAAGCGGACCGCTTCCTTGTGGACCTTGGTGACCAGCGGGCAGGTCGCGTCGATGGTGGCGAGCTTGCCCCGCGCGGCCTCGTCGTGGACGACCGGGGCGACGCCGTGCGCCGAGAACATGACGATGGACCCCTCGGGGACCTCCGCCGTCCGCTCGACGAAGATGGCGCCCTTCTTCTCCAGGGTCTGCACGACGTACTTGTTGTGGACGATCTCGTGGCGGACGTAGATGGGGGCCCCGTACTGCTCGAGGGCCTTCTCGACGGCGATCACGGCGCGGTCCACGCCCGCGCAGTAGCCACGAGGGGCGGCGAGCAGGACACGGCGGCCAGGCGAAGCAGTCATGGCAACCATCGTAAGGCCGCGCTCGACGGGTCAAAGATCGCCTCCGTGGAGAGACTGGTCGAGAAATGGGGGCAGGGAGGGGGCAGGGAGCTGATCCGCATCCCACCGCCTGTTACGGGGTGCGGGCATTGTCAGTGGCGGCCACTACTCTCGGGCGCATGGCTCTCAACACGTCCGCGGACGCCCCGCTGCCCGTCGGCGAGGTGTCGCGGCTCATCGGGGGGTGGATCGACCGGCTCGGCGCGGTGTGGGTCGAGGGGCAGATCACCCAGTTGTCGCGGCGCCCGGGCGCGGGCGTCGTCTTCCTGACGCTGCGCGATCCGTCGTACGACATCTCCGTGAGCGTCACCTGCTTCCGGCAGGTGTTCGAAGCCGTGGCGGACGTGGTGAGCGAGGGGGCCCGTGTCGTCGTCCTCGCGAAGCCCGAGTGGTATGCGCCGCGGGGGCAGCTGTCGCTGCGGGCCACCGAGATCAAGCCGGTGGGCGTGGGCGAACTGCTCGCCCGCCTGGAGCAGTTGAAGAAGTCCCTGGCGAGCGAGGGGCTGTTCGCGCCCGAGCGCAAGAAGGCGCTGCCCTTCCTGCCGCAGCTCATCGGGCTGGTGTGCGGGCGGGCGTCCGCGGCCGAGCGGGATGTGCTGGAGAACGCGCGGCACCGCTGGCCCGCCGTCCGCTTCGAGGTGCGCAATGTCCCGGTTCAGGGCGTACACGCGGTGCCCCAGGTCGTGCAGGCCGTGAAGGAGCTGGACGCGCTCGACGACGTGGACGTGATCATCGTGGCGCGCGGCGGCGGCAGCGTGGAGGACCTGCTGCCGTTCTCGGACGAGCAGCTCGTACGGGCCGTGGCGGCGTGCCGTACGCCGGTCGTGTCGGCCATCGGGCACGAACCCGACAACCCGCTGCTGGACTTCGTGGCCGATCTGCGCGCGTCCACGCCGACCGACGCCGCCAAGAAGGTCGTACCGGACGTCGGCGAGGAGTATGAGCGGGTGCGACTCCTGCGGGATCGCGCGCGACGCAGCGTCCGGGCGTTCGTCGAGCGCGAGGAGCGCGGGCTCGCGCATGCGCTGGCCCGCCCCTCGATAGAGGATCCGCATCGGATGGTGGACGAGCGCGCGGACCAGGTCGCGTCGCTGCTGGACCGCGGCCGTCGCACGCTCGGGCACCTTCTCGACCGCGCCGACTCCGAGCTGACTCACACCCGCGCGCGCGTGGTGGCCCTCTCCCCCGCCGCAACCCTTCAGCGGGGTTACGCGGTGCTGCAGAAGACCGATGGGCATGTGGTCCGGGGCCCGGACGAGGTGGCGGAGGGCGAGTCGCTGCGGGCGCGCGTCGCCGAGGGTGAGTTCACGGTGGTCCGGGGCGACTGATCGGCCCCGCGGGCCCGGCCTCGGGATCCGGCCGGTGATCCGGGGGCCGCCCCGGGACGACACAGGACAGTACGAGTCGATGCATAGGGTGGGCGCATGACCAGCAAGGTGGACGAGGCGCTCGGTTACGAGCAGGCGCGGGACGAACTGATCGAGGTGGTACGCCGGCTGGAGGCGGGCGGCACGACCCTCGAGGAGTCCCTGGCGCTCTGGGAGCGGGGCGAGGAGCTGGCGAAGGTGTGCCGGCGCTGGCTGGAGGGCGCGCGGGCGCGGCTGGACGCGGCGCTGGCCGAGGAGGAGTCGGACGAGGGGAACGACGACTCCGAGTGAGGCCCGGCCCCCACCTCTACCCCTGCCCCTGCCCCTGCCCCTGCCCCTGATGACACTCCGCCGCCGGACTGCTGCTCACAGCACCGGCGGCTTCGTCCATCCCCGTCCCTGTGAAGCGAATCACGTCGCCCGGGTTTTGGTTGAACATTAAACCTCACTGTCGTACTGTCGTCCATGCCAGCCGATCCCCCCGGATCCACCGCACATCCCGAGAAGGTACTTTCATGTCTCTCGTCCTTGACCCCGCTGCCCAAGACCTGCTGTTCCGCGAGGCCCGCACGGCGAACACGTTCACCGACGAGCCGGTGACCGACGAGCAGGTGCAGGCGATCTACGACCTGGTCAAGTACGGCCCGACCGCCTTCAACCAGTCGCCGCTGCGCATCACCCTGGTCCGCTCCGCCGAGGCCCGCGAGCGCCTCGTGCAGCACATGGCCGAGGGCAACCAGCCCAAGACCTCCACGGCCCCGCTGGTCGCGATCCTCTCCGCGGACAACGAGTTCCACGAGGAGCTGCCGGCCCTCTTCCCGCACTTCCCGCAGGCCAAGGACGTCTTCTTCGCCGAGCGCCCGGCCCGCGAGGGTGCCGCTTCCCTGAACGCCGCGCTGCAGGCCGCGTACTTCATCATCGGCGTCCGCGCCGCCGGCCTCGCCGCCGGCCCGATGACCGGCCTCGACTTCGCCGGCGTCCAGAAGGAGTTCCTGGACGACGACCACACCCCGCTGATGGTCATCAACATCGGCAAGCCGGGCGAGGACGCCTGGTTCCCGCGCTCCCCGCGTCTGGAGTTCGACCAGGTCATCACGACCGTCTGATCCCCGCGTACGCATCCCCGCGTACGCACGAGAAGGGCCCCCGGCGATCCGCCCATCGCCAGGGGCCCTTCTCTCATGCTTGCCAAAGACTCACGACGTCTTCAGCGCCTCGGCCATCTTCGTCAACTGCCCGAACGACGCCGTGCCGGTCACCACCGTCGTGGAGCCCTTGTCCTTCAGGACGAGGGCGTCGTATTTGTCGCCCTCGTACCGCTGCCACGTCCGGTCGCCGATCCGCTGGGTGGCCTTCGTCTCGTCGGCGCCCTGGCTGGCCGAGTCGATGAAGGCGGTCGGCTTCTGAGTCGACTGCTCGACCGCGACGTACTGGCCGTCGGGGGCGCGGAAGCCCAGATGCCAGGTGTCGAACTCCGTGCCGTCGTACCGCACCGACGTCGCCTTCCACGTCGTGGGCAGCCCTTGGGGTGCCGCCACGGGATACGACGCCGCGCGACGCGCCGTGAGCAGCTCGACACGGTAGTCGACGCGCTTGAGAGGAGGCTCTGAGTCGTCATGGGGGATGAAGATGTAGATGACGCCCGCCATGAGAGTGATCAGGCCCAGGGAGAGGAGCATGTCCCGGACCGTCTTCTGCTTGCCTGTCGTACCTGCCACTCCCCCATCGTCGCAGGTGCCCTGGCCTGCTCATCCGTGGGGCCCCCTGCTCATTTTGTCGGCCTGGGGATAGAGTCGGGGGACACCCTCATCCGGCCGTCGTCGTATCAGAAAGGTGCGTCTCGATGACCGAGAATCATCAGCTGCCGTCCGAACTCGAGGTCCCTTCCGAGGCCCCCGACCGAAATCTCGCCCTGGAACTGGTCCGCGTCACCGAGGCCGCCGCCATGGCCGCGGGCCGCTGGGTCGGCCGCGGCGACAAGATCGGCGCCGACGGCGCCGCCGTCCGGGCCATGCGAACCCTCGTCTCCACCGTCTCGATGAACGGCGTCGTCGTCATCGGTGAGGGCGAGAAGGACGAGGCCCCGATGCTCTTCAACGGAGAGCGCGTCGGCGACGGGACCGGTCCCGAGTGCGACATCGCCGTCGACCCGATCGACGGGACCACGCTCACCGCCAAGGGCATGACCAACGCGATCGCCGTGCTGGCCGCCGCCGACCGCGGCACCATGTTCGACCCGTCCGCGGTCTTCTACATGGACAAGCTGGTCACCGGCCCGGAGGCCGCCGACTTCGTCGACATCAACGCGCCCGTGTCGGTGAACATCCGCCGGGTCGCCAAGGCCAAGGGGGTCACCCCCGAGGACGTCACCGTCGTCATCCTCGACCGGCCGCGCCACGACGGCATCATCAAGGAGATCCGCGAGACCGGCGCCCGGATCAAGCTGATCTCCGACGGCGATGTCGCGGGCTCGATCCTCGCGCTGCGCGAGGGCACGGGCATCGACCTGCTGCTGGGCATCGGCGGTACGCCCGAGGGCATCATCTCGGCCTGCGCCGTGAAGTGCCTGGGCGGCACCATCCAGGGCAAGCTGTGGCCCAAGGACGACGAGGAGCGGCAGCGCGCCCTCGACGCGGGCCACGACCTCGACCGTGTCCTGTTCACCAACGATCTGGTCTCCGGCGAGAATGTCTTCTTCGTCGCGACCGGCATCACGGACGGCGAGCTGCTGCGCGGGGTGCGCTACCGCGCCGAGACCGCGACGACCGAGTCGATCGTCATGCGCTCCAAGTCCGGCACGGTTCGGCAGATCACGTCCGAGCACCGGCTGAGCAAGCTGCGGGCGTACAGCGCGATCGACTTCGACCGGGCGAAATAGCTCCGCCGGTTGTGCGGGGCTGCGGATCGGGGGTCACTGCGGGTTGGTTGTGGCTGGTCGCGCCCGCGCGGCGGAGCCGCACATGTCACAGCCCCGCGCCCCTTACCGGCGCCAGACGTGCGGCCCCGGTCGCGCCCGCGCCGCGGAGCCGCACATGGCGCGGCGAATAAACGGATAAGGGGCGGCCCCTGTGCGGAGGGGTCGCCCCTTATCCGGGCGTGGGGTCAGCCGGCTGCCGCTATCGTGCCCGTCGAGCGGGCGGCCTTCTTGAGTTCGAGATCGCGGCGGCGGCGCCGGGCGAGCACGACACGGCGCTCGGCGGCGGTGAGGCCGCCCCACACGCCGTACGGCTCGGGTTGCAGCAGTGCGTGTTCGCGGCACTCGACCATCACGGGACAGCGCGCGCAGACCCGCTTCGCGGCTTCTTCTCGGGACAGCCGGGCCGCGGTGGGCTCCTTGGAGGGCGCGAAGAACAGGCCTGCCTCATCGCGTCGGCACACGGCCTCCGTGTGCCACGGGGCTTCCTGATCCCTGTCCCGCACTGGCGCCCGCTGGGCCGGAACGGCAGCTACCTGCAGGGACTGATGCGGCGGTTGCAGCACGGTCTACTCCTGACGACGGCTTCGCGAGCGTGCCGGGCACTGCGGGAAGTCCCACAGCGCCCTCCAAGAGACGATGCAGCAAGCCCTACCCGCTGTGCGCGCGCCTATGCACTGCGTTCCGAAGCGCGGAGCCTCCGGTTCACCAGGGGGCACCTACGACCGCACCACTACACCTCGGACGCCACCCGGTTCACATCCGTCAACGGTCCAGGTGTTTGCGCAAACTCCTGTCCACCTTCTCCATCGCGCGGTCGAGGATGTCCACGACCAGCTTGCCGCGCTTGGCCCTCGCCTCGACGTTCCCCAGGATCGCCAGGCCGTCGACATAGACCACGGGTGCGTCGGGGTCGCCCGAATCCAGCGTGTCCGTCTCGAAGTTGCCGAGGACTCCGCCGCCGCTGCCGCGCAGCGACACATTCTCCGGGACGCGGATCTCGACGCTGCCGAAGACCGAGATCGCCTTGATCACGACCTGCTGGTACTCGAAGATCGCCTCGCTGAGGTCTATCTCGACGCTGCCGAAGACGGCGTACGCGTGGATGCGGCGCCCGGCGCGCCAGCGGCCCTTGCGCATCGCGGTGCTGAACACCGCCACCACGTTCTCGTCGGCCTCTGCCGGGATCGCGCCCACCGGGGGGCGGTTGGGCGCGGTCGTGTACGCGGGGGTCGCGCGGCCCTGGTGCGCGGCGGGCAGGTCCCGGACGAAGCGGTCGAGCTCACCCACCGTCTTCGTGGTCAGCACCCCCTCGACCCGCTCGGCATGCTCGTCGGCGGTGAGGCGCCCTTCGGCGAGGGCCTCGCGCAGGATGTCGGCGATCCGGTCGCGGTCGGCGTCGGAGGCACGCAGCTCGCCGGAGACACGCGGCTCGGCGTCGGCGGCGCGGGTTTCGGTGCGCTTCTGAAGGTCCACGACAGCAGCGTACCCAAACGCGATAGATCGCGACTAGGGGTGTGGAGAACTATGCGGACGACTATCGGACAACCAACTGAGCCTTACCTCACAAGCTCACTGCCCGAGCCAGGTTCTACGCTGATGGACACTGCCGATGGAGGCCAGCCTCCGGCGAGTGAGCCGAAGGGGCGCGCCTGTGTCGAGAGGCCGAACGCGCGGAGGCCCGACGAAGGAGGGTCGAGCACGATCGGCCTCTCGACACAGCCACGCGCCGGTAGGCGCAGATTGATACAGCTGCGCCCCGGAGGTGAACCGAGCCACAAAAATAACGAGTGAGGAATGGGCGAGATGCCTGAGTTCGCATACACCGATCTGCTCCCCCAGGGAGAGGACACCACCCCGTACCGGCTGGTGACCTCCGAGGGTGTCTCCACCTTCGAGGCCGACGGGCGGACGTTCCTCAAGGTCGAGCCAGAGGCGCTGCGCAAGCTCGCCGCGGAGGCCATCCATGACATCCAGCACTACCTGCGGCCCGCTCACCTGGCCCAGCTGCGCCGCATCATCGACGACCCCGAGGCGTCGAACAACGACAAGTTCGTGGCGCTCGACCTGCTGAAGAACGCGAACATCGCGGCCGCGGGTGTGCTCCCCATGTGCCAGGACACCGGCACGGCGATCGTCATGGGCAAGCGCGGGCAGAACGTGCTGACCGAGGGCGGCGACGAGGCCGCCCTCTCGCGCGGCATCTACGACGCGTACCTGAACCTGAACCTGCGCTACTCGCAGATGGCTCCGCTCACCATGTGGGAGGAGAAGAACACCGGTTCGAACCTCCCGGCCCAGATCGAGCTGTACGCGACCGACGGCGGCGCCTACAAGTTCCTCTTCATGGCGAAGGGCGGCGGCTCGGCCAACAAGTCGTTCCTCTACCAGGAGACGAAGGCCGTCCTGAACGAGTCCTCCATGATGAAGTTCCTGGAGGAGAAGATTCGTTCGCTGGGCACGGCCGCCTGCCCGCCGTACCACCTGGCGATCGTCGTCGGCGGTACGAGCGCCGAGTACGCCCTGAAGACCGCGAAGTACGCCTCCGCGCACTACCTGGACGAGATCCCGGCCGAGGGCTCGGAGCTCGGCCACGGGTTCCGGGACAAGGACCTGGAGCAGAAGGTCTTCGAGCTGACGCAGAAGATCGGGATCGGCGCGCAGTTCGGTGGCAAGTACTTCTGCCACGACGTACGGGTCGTGCGCCTCCCCCGCCACGGCGCGTCCTGCCCCGTCGCGATCGCCGTCTCCTGCTCCGCCGACCGCCAGGCCGTCGCGAAGATCACGGCGGAGGGTGTCTTCCTGGAGCAGCTGGAGACGGACCCTGCCCGTTTCCTCCCGGAGACGACCGACGAGCACCTCGAATCCGACGGTGACGTCGTGAAGATCGACCTCAACCAGCCGATGGATGACATCCTCGCCGAGCTCACCAAGTACCCGGTGAAGACCCGGCTGTCGCTCTCCGGTCCGCTCGTCGTGGCGCGTGACATCGCGCACGCCAAGATCAAGGAGCGGCTCGACGCGGGCGAGGAGATGCCGCAGTACCTGAAGGACCACCCGGTGTACTACGCCGGTCCCGCGAAGACGCCCGAGGGCTACGCGTCCGGCTCTTTCGGTCCCACCACCGCCGGGCGCATGGACTCCTACGTCGAGCAGTTCCAGGCGGCGGGCGGCTCCAAGGTGATGCTGGCCAAGGGCAACCGGTCGGCGCAGGTCACCCACGCGTGTGACGCGCACGGCGGCTTCTACCTCGGCTCCATCGGCGGGCCCGCCGCGCGTCTCGCCCAGGACTGCATCAAGAAGGTCGAGGTCGTCGAGTACGAGGAGCTCGGCATGGAGGCCGTCTGGAAGATCGAGGTCGAGGACTTCCCGGCGTTCATCGTGGTCGACGACAAGGGCAACGACTTCTTCAAAGACCCCGCTCCGGCGCCGACGTTCACGTCGATTCCGGTGCGGGGGCCGGGACTGGTGTAACGCCCGGGAACGTCACGGACGGACCCACCTACGCGGCCCCGCGCACTGGTCAAGTGGCGGGGCCGCGTCCACTGTTTCGGCAGACCGACCCCACCCGGGCGCGGTCGATGCTGTGCGCCTCGACCCGGCAGGACATGACCCCGCCCGCTGGAAGGAGCACGTGTCGCCGGACCTGCCGTACGGCCCGCCCTGCGGGGGCCGACAGCCGAATCGGTGGGCCGAACCGGTGAGCCGAACCGAGCGCGCTGAACCCGCAGACGCGATCATGAAACGGGAATAGGCCCACCAGGCCACGCGCTCTTCCCCCTGGAGGTACGACAACGATGACGACGACTGCAGACGACGGCGACCAGAGCTACCGCATCGAGCACGACTCCATGGGCGAGGTCCGGGTCCCCGCGGACGCCAAGTGGCGGGCGCAGACGCAGCGGGCCGTGGAGAACTTCCCCATCTCCGGGCAACGCATCGAGCGAGCCCACATCGAGGCCCTCGCAAGGATCAAAGGCGCCGCCGCCATGGTCAACGCCCGGCTGGGGGTGCTCGACAAGGACATCGCCGAGGCGATCCAGGAAGCGGCCACAGAGGTCGCGGAGGGGCGGTGGGACGCACACTTCCCCGTCGACGTGTTCCAGACGGGGTCCGGGACCTCGTCCAACATGAACACCAACGAGGTCATCGCCACCCTCGCGACCGAGCGGCTCGGCCGGGATGTCCACCCCAACGACCACGTCAACGCCTCGCAGTCGTCCAACGACGTCTTCCCGTCGTCCATCCACATCGCCGCCACCGCCGCCGTCACCCGCGACCTCATCCCCGCGCTGGAGCACCTGACCTCCTCGCTGGCCCGCAAGTCCGAGGAGTTCGCCGACGTCGTGAAGTCGGGGCGGACTCATCTGATGGACGCCACACCCGTGACCCTGGGCCAGGAGTTCGGCGGATACGCCGCCCAGATGCGGTACGGCATCGAGCGGCTCCAGGCCTCCCTGCCGAGGCTGGCCGAGCTGCCGCTGGGCGGCACCGCGGTCGGCACCGGGATCAACACGCCGCCCGGGTTCTCCGCCGCCGTCATCGCGGAGGTGGCACGGGCCACCGGGCTGCCGCTCACCGAGGCCCGCGACCACTTCGAGGCGCAGGGCGCACGCGACGGGATCGTGGAGACGAGCGGGCAGCTGCGGACCATCGCCGTCGGGCTGACGAAGATCGCGAACGACCTGCGGTGGATGGCCTCAGGCCCGCGCACCGGGCTCGCCGAGATCTCTCTGCCCGATCTTCAGCCCGGCTCCTCGATCATGCCCGGCAAGGTGAATCCGGTCATTCCCGAGGCCGTGCTGATGGTCGCGGCCCAGGTGACGGGGAACGACGCGACGGTCGCGGTCGCCGGGGCGGCCGGCAACTTCGAGCTCAACGTCATGCTTCCGGTCATCGCGAAGAACGTCCTCGAGTCCATCCGGCTGCTCGCCCATGTCTCGCGGCTGCTCGCCGACCGCACCGTCGACGGGATCGTCGCGCACCGCGAGCGCGCCCGCGAGTACGCCGAGTCGTCGCCGTCGGTCGTGACACCGCTCAACAAGTACATCGGGTACGAGGAGGCCGCCAAGGTGGCCAAGAAGGCACTGGCGGAGCGCAAAACGATCCGTCAGGTCGTCCTCGAGTCCGGGTATGTCGAGCGGGGCGACCTCACTCTGGAGCAACTGGACGAGGCGCTGGATGTCCTGCGGATGACGCATCCGTAACGGCTTCCGCCTCCCAGGATGACCTTGGATGAAACCTCCGTTACGTCATTCGTCCCATGGCGCGAACCGTGACACGCGCCGCAGCGTCGTATGCCTGTGACACCTAATATCTGGTCATGACAGAGGGTGGAGCGGTGAGGCGAGTGGAAGCGGGCGGGTCGACGGTGCGCTGGGCCCCCGGGAGTCACATCCTGTGGCGGTACCGGGAGAACGCCGGCGAGCGCTTCCACATCTGCCGCCCCGTGACCGTCGTACGCGACGACGAGGAACTGCTCGCGGTGTGGATGGCGCCGGGCACGGAGTGTGTGAAGCCGGTGCTCGCCGACGGCACACCGGTGCACGGGGAGCCCCTCGAGTCGCGCTACACCAAGGCGCGTACGGTGCAGCGCGGCCGCTGGTTCGGTACCGGGGTGCTGAAGCTGGCGCGACCCGGCGCGCCCTGGTCGGTGTGGCTGTTCTGGGAACCGGGGTGGCGGTTCAAGAACTGGTACGTGAACCTTGAGGCGCCGCTGGCCCGTTGGTCGGGCGGGGTCGACTCCGAGGATCACTTCCTGGACATCTCGGTGCACCCGGACCGGAGTTGGCGCTGGCTGGATGAGGACGAGTTCGCGCAGGCGCAGCGGGCCGGTCTGATGGACGCTCAACTGGCCGCGCGGGTGCGGGAAGCGGGGCGGTCAGCGGTGGAGGTGATCCACGCCTGGGGCGCGCCGTTCTCGGACGGCTGGCAGCACTGGCGCCCGGATCCCGCCTGGCCTGTTCCTTCTCTGCCCGATGACTGGGACCGTACGCCCGCGCACGTGTCCTCATGAGACCCTTGCTGCGCCCCCGTGGTACAACCGTAGGATCGTCCTCCGCAAGGGCGCACAGCAGCAACTACCGCAGCATGCGCTGGGCTTGACCATACGTCACCGAGGGGCGGCAGGACGTGAGCGAGGGGTACGAGGGCCACGGCAGTACGGTCGGCGAACGGCCGGTCGGGCCGCACCGGTCCGCTTCGGTGTTCGAGGCGGCGACGGTGTTCACGTCGGCGACGGCCGGGCCCGGTCCTGACGACGCGCAGATTTCGTTCCTGGGGCACACATTCCGGGTATCGGGGCTGCGGGACGAACTGCACGCACGGCGCGCAGCCCCGGACGGATGGATTCGACACGCGTGACGGAGCACCCCACCCCGCACGAGCGCCGCCAGAGCGGCGCCGGCCGGCCGATCACCCCCGCGGACCCCCGCGGGGCGCTCCTGCATACCCCCGAGCCCGCGCATGCGCCGGGAGCGTTACCCGCACAGGCCCGCTCCGGCGACGCCACGGCGGGACCAGGCACGAGCGCGGGCACGTCCAGCGGCAAGCACGGACCGGCCGTCGGCACCCAGGCCTCGGCCAGTACCGACGCACCCTCGCCCTCCGGCACCGGCGCGCCCACGCCGCCGCCCGAGCGCGGGCCGGAGCACTCCCAGCCGTCGGCCACCGAGCCCGATCCGCACCGTCCGCGCCCCGCCCCGGAGGGCATCCCGGCCCAGTCGGTCGATCAGGACCGGACGTCCGGGAACTCCGGCGGAAAGGACCGGCGCACCGGGCAGGGGCTGCCGCAGGGCGGCCCGATGCCGATGCGACGGGACGGGGACCGGCTGCGCTTCGTGGGCGCCGCGACCCGGCGGATCGCCCGCGGTATCGACCTGGACGAGATCGTGATGGGCCTGTGCCGGGCCACCGTGCCGACCTTCTCGGACGCGATCCTGGTCTATCTGCGCGATCCGCTGCCGGTCGGTGACGAGCGGCCCACCGGGCCTCTCGTGCTGCGGCTGCGGCGCACCGACCGGATCCCCGAGGAGCGGGACGCCGAGAACGGCTTCATGTCCGCGCTGCGGCCCGAGCCCAACGAGCTGTCGGCGATGACGGCCGAGCGGTGCGAGGTGCGCCCCGGCGGCGCCCTCGCCGAGGTGCTGCGCGGCGTACGGCCCGTCTTCGCGGACGCGCCCGCCGCCCGGGCCGCGCTGCCCGAGCTGCTCGGGGACGACCTTGTCGTGCCCACCGGGCAGCGCGCGATCCTCGCGCCCCTGCGCGGCCGCAGGCGGGTCATCGGCGCCGCGCTGTTCCTGCGCCGCCCCGAGCGCATGGCCTTCGAGGCCGACGACCTGCTCGTCGCGGCCCAGCTCGCCACGCACAGCGCGCTCGGCATCGACAAGGCGGTGCTGTACGGGCGCGAGGCGTACATCGCCGACGAGCTCCAGCGCACGATGCTGCCCGAGACGCTGCCGCGGCCCACGGGCGTGCGCCTCGCGTCCCGCTATCTGCCGGCCGCGGAGACCGCGCGCGTCGGCGGCGACTGGTACGACGCGATCCCGCTGCCCGGCAGCCGCGTCGCCCTCGTCGTGGGCGATGTCATGGGCCACTCCATGACATCGGCGGCGATCATGGGCCAGTTGCGCACCACCGCGCAGACCCTCGCCGGGCTCGACCTGCCGCCGCAGGAGGTGCTGCACCACCTCGACGAGCAGGCCCAGCGCCTGGGCACCGATCGCATGGCGACCTGCCTGTACGCCGTCTACGACCCGGTCGCGCACCGGATCACCATCGCCAACGCGGGCCATCCCCCGCCGGTCCTGCTGCACCTGGGCGGCCGGGCCGAGGTGCTGCGGGTGCCGCCGGGCGCCCCCATCGGCGTGGGCGGGGTGGATTTCGAGGCGGTCGAGCTGGACGCCCCCGCCGGGGCGACGCTGCTGCTGTACACGGACGGGCTGGTCGAGTCGCGGCTGCGTGACGTGTGGACCGGGATAGAGCAACTGCGCGAGAAGATCGCCGCCACCGCGCAGCTGACCGGGCCCGACCATCCGCCGCCGCTCGAAGCGCTGTGCGACGAGGTGCTCGACATGCTCGGCCCGGGCGACCGGGACGACGACATCGCGCTGCTCGCCGCCCGCTTCGACGGGATCGCGCCGAGCGATGTCGCGTACTGGTTCCTGGAGCCGGAGGACGCGGCCCCCGGCCGGGCCCGGCGGCTGGCCCGCCGGGCGCTGTCCCGCTGGGGCCTGGAGGACATGAGCGACTCCGTCGAGCTGCTGGTCAGCGAGGTCGTGACCAATGCCGTGCGCTATGCGTCGCGCCCGGTCACGCTCCGGCTGCTGCGGACGGATGTCCTGCGCTGCGAGGTCGGCGACGACGTGCCGCAGCTGCCGCGACTGCGCCAGGCACGCGCCACGGACGAGGATGGACGCGGGCTCTACCTGGTCAACAAACTGGCCAGACGGTGGGGAGCCACTCGTCTGAGCACCGGCAAGGTGGTCTGGTTCGAGTTGAACCGAGGGTGAACCAGCGAGCACTCTCAGAATTGGACTGAAGTTAGACCCCGTCCAAGTGTTGCCGACGTCATGTGGAGAGAGTTGACTGGCCGGGTGGCACAGGCCACCCGGCCGGACGTCGTCCATGACGGGAGGACGCTCTTGAACCCTCCCTCTGCCATAGCGGAGGGATTCCTGGCTCACGCCGCTCAACCGCTCAGCGAGCGGCCGAGGCTTACGCGATCAACACCAGCCGGGTTGGAACCAGCCCGGTGTCCCTGACGCTAGCGCGCCTGGCGGGGACGGACGTTCCCCTTGGCGACATTTCACCGGTCCGAGTGACCGGACCTGCCCAGGGAGGACAAGTGACCGAGACAGCACCCCAGAAGGCTCCGTACACCACGAACAACGTCGGAATTCCGGTGGAGAGCGACGAACACTCGCTGACCGTCGGCCCCGACGGCCCGATCCTGCTCCAGGACCACTACCTCATCGAGAAGATGGCCCAGTTCAACCGGGAACGGGTCCCCGAGCGGGTGGTGCACGCCAAGGGCAGTGGCGCGTACGGATTCTTCGAAGTCACCAACGACGTCAGCCAGTTCACCAAGGCCGTCGTCTTCCAGCCCGGGAAACGCACGGACATGCTGGCGCGCTTCTCGACCGTCGCCGGCGAGCAGGGCTCGCCCGACACCTGGCGCGACCCCCGCGGCTTCGCACTCAAGTTCTATACCGAGCACGGCAATTACGACCTGGTGGGCAACAACACCCCCGTCTTCTTCGTCCGGGACACGATCAAGTTCCAGGACTTCATCCGCTCGCAGAAGCGCCACCCGGCCACCGGGCTGCGCAGCAACGACATGCAGTGGGACTTCTGGACCCTCTCGCCCGAGTCGGCGCACCAGGTGACCTGGCTGATGGGCGACCGCGGCATCCCGAAGACGTACCGCAACATGAACGGCTACGGCTCCCACACCTACATGTGGATCAACGGCGCCGGTGAGCGGTTCTGGGTGAAGTACCACTTCAAGACCGACCAGGGCATCGATTTCCTCACCCAGGCCGAGGCCGACGAGCTGGCCGGTACGGACGCGGATCTGCACCGCCGGGACCTGTACGAGTCGATCGAGTCCGGGAACGCGCCGACCTGGAGCCTCAAGGTCCAGATCATGCCGTTCGAGGACGCGGCGGACTACCGCTTCAACCCCTTCGACCTGACCAAGGTCTGGCCGCACGGCGACTACCCGCTGATCGACGTCGGCCGGATGACCCTCAACGAGAACCCCGAGGACTACTTCATCCACATCGAGCAGGCCGCCTTCGAGCCGTCGAACCTGGTGCCGGGCATCGGCCCCTCGCCGGACAAGATGCTGCTCGGCCGGCTGTTCTCGTACCCGGACACCCATCGGTACCGGATCGGCCCGAACTACACGCAGCTGCCGCCCAACCGGCCACGCGCCGCGGTGAACTCGTACGCCAAGGACGGCCCGATGCGCTACGAGCCGTCCAACGCGGCCCGCCCGTACGCGCCCAACTCCTACGGCGGCCCCGCGGCCGACTACGGGCAGTTCGGCGACCCCGCGAGCTGGCAGACCGCCGGTGAGCTGGTGCGCGAGGCGACCAAGCTGCACGCCGAGGACGACGACTGGGGCCAGCCGGGCACGATGGTCCGCAAGGTCCTCGACGACGCGGCCCGCGACCGGCTCGTGTCGAACGTCAGCGGCCATCTGAAGGCCGACGTGTCCGGCCCGGTCCTCGACCGCGCTCTGCAGTACTGGCGCAACATCGACAAGCAGCTCGGCGACCGGATCGCCGCGAACTTCAACGGAGGCTGAGCAGTACGCGAAGAGGAGGGCGCCCGGTCGATCACCGGGCGCCCTCCTCTTCGCGTGTCAATTGCTGCAGGGAGTTCGCGTGCCTATTGCTGCAGGGAGTCCGGATCGAACGGGTCCTCGTCCCCGTCCTCGTCTCCGTCGCCGTCCTCGTCGCTCGGCGTCTCCGTCGGCGTGGCCGACTCCGTGGCCGACTCGGTGGGCTCGGGCTCGGACGTCGGCGTCGTCGGAACCTCGCTCGTCGGCGGCTCGGTCGTCGGTTCTTCCTCGAAGCTCGGAGTCTCCGTCGGCGTCTCGCTCTGCGTCGGCGTGAACGTCGGCGTCTGCGTGGGCTCCATCGCCGCGCCCTGTGTGGTGTCCAGGTCGAAGTCGGTGACCTTGCCCATCGCGTTGAAGGTGTACGCCGCCCAGATCTGGGCCGGGAAGCCACCGCCGTTGACACGTCCGCCGCCCCCGGCGCCCTTCAGGGACACCTGCGTGCCCCGCTTGACCACCGTGCCGCTCGAGGTCTCGCGGTCCTTGGGAACCTCGCCGAACAGACCGACCGAGGTGACCAGGTTCGGTGTGTAGCCGGTGAACCAGGCCGACTTGTTGTTGTCGGACGTACCCGTCTTGCCCGCCACCTGCTGCTCGTTGCGGTCGACCGCCTGGGCCACCGAGACCTGGGCCGTGCCGTCGTCGACCACACCGGTGAGCACCGAGGTGACCGTGTCGGCCGCCTCGGCGCTGATGACCTGGTCGCCGATCGCGCTCGGCCAGTCGACCGACTGGTCCTTGTGCTCGGCCTTGGCCACCAGGGCCGGGGTGACCTTCTTGCCGTGGTTGTCGAGGGTGGCGTAGACGCCCGCCATCTGCAGCGGGCTCGCGCCCATGGTGCCGAGGGTCTGCGCGGGCACCGCCTGCAGGTCCTCGGCGTCCATGCCGAGCTTGCCCGCGACCTTGAGCACGTCGTCCATGCCCACGTCGACGCCCATCTGCGCGAAGACGGAGTTGATGGACTTGTTCATCGCGGTCTGGACGGTGACGTCGCCGTAGTCCTGGTCGTCCTCGTTCGGCGGGGCGAAGGCGATGTCGCTGCCCTGGACGGCGCGCCCGCTGGTGCCGTCGTAGACCGTGCTCGGCGTGATCTCCTCGCCGGCCTGCGTGGTGCCCTGTTCCTCCAGGGCCGCCGCCAGGATCAGCGGCTTGAAGGTCGACGCGGGCTGGTAGTCGGTGCGGGTCGCGTTGTTGACGAAGTGCTTGAGGTAGTCCTCGCCGCCGTACATCGCCACGACCTTGCCGGTCTTGGGGTCGACCGACACGGCTCCGGCCTCGACATCCTCGTCGACCTGGCGCTTCTCGGCGTCCAGCTTGCTGGTCAGCTTCGTCTTGACGGCGACTTCCAGCTGCGTCTGCTTCTTCTTGTCGATGTTGAGCGTGATGGTCCAGCCGCCCGCGTCGACGATCGCCTTGGCGTCGTCGAAGGTGGCGGCCGCGCCCTGGACGACGAGCCGCCTGGCGAGGGTGTTGTTGGCCTCGTCGACCAGGTAGCCGGTCTGGCCCTCCTTGCCGGGCGCGCCCTGGACCTCGATGGGCTCCGGGAACTTCATCCCCTGGCGCTTGGCGGAGTCCAGCCAGCCCTCCTCGACCATGTTGTCGAGGGTGTAGTTCCAGCGGGCGGTGACCAGCTTCTTGCCGGTGGGGGTGGCGACGTTCCAGTCGTACTGGCTCGGGGCCTGGAGCAGTGAGGCGAGGTACGCGCCCTGCTCGACCGTGAGTTCGCTCGCGTCGATGCCGTAGTACGCCTGTGCCGCGGCCTGGATGCCGTACGCGCCCTCGCCGTAGTAACTGGTGTTGATGTAGCCCGCGAGGATGTAGTCCTTGGACTCCTGGCGGTCCACCTTCAGCGAGATGACCAGTTCCTTCAGCTTGCGCGTGACGGTCTGTTCCGGGCTCAGGTAGTAGTTCTTGACGTACTGCTGGGTGATCGTCGAACCACCCTGCTTGCCCTTGCCGGACAGGGTGTTGAGCAGACCACGGGCCGTGCCCTTGAGGTCGACGCCGGGGTTCTCGTAGAAGGACTTGTTCTCGGCGGCGACGAAGGTCAGCTGAACGTCCTTGGGCACCTTGGCCAGGTCCACGACCTCACGGTTGACCTCGCCGGTGCGGGCGAGCACGGTGCCGTCGTTGTACTTGTAGACGTTGCTCTCCAGCTGGGCGGCCGCGTTGCCCTTGGGCACGGACACGACCACGTAGAGCACGAGGAAGGCGCCCATGCCCAGCAGGCAGAAGCCGAAGAACGTGCCGAGGATCGTCTTCCAGTTGAGAACCCGGCGTATGCCACTGCGGCCGGGCTTGGTTCCCGACGAGCGCATGGCCGTGGCGCGGCGGCCGCCACGCGACCGCGCTCGTCTCTCTTCCGCTCGTCCCATGGCTCCGTCCGCTCCGCTTCGCTCTCGGGTCGCGCTCTCTTGTACGCGTGTGCTGCCGCGTTCTCTCACGCGTTCTCTCACGCGTTCTCGTGTCGCGTTCGTTTTCGCGCGTCACACAGGTTCGTCGCTCGGGTCAGCTCAGCAAACTAACACCACGTCCTATGACAAAGGCCTGCCGATCCGCACTTTTACGGACGTGACAATCAGCACGCAATGCCCACCCACCTCAACAGAACCGACGTACGAGAGGGGCGGAAGGTTGCCCCCTCCCTGTCCATGGACGACTCCACGCCCATCGCCGACGCGCCCCGGATGCCCGCCTGCCGAGCCTCCCGCTGTCCAAGGCGGGCCGACTGCCGGGCGGGCGGGGCCGTGTGGCAGAACCGTGACAATCGGCCCTGACCTGCACGGTCGCCCTCGACACGGCCACCTATGCGCCCCGTGTATACGCACGGTGTATACGCCGTATGTAGAGTGCTCCGCATGTCCATCGGTCACACCCTCCTAGGACTCCTGGAGTCCGGGCCCCGACACGGTTACGACCTGAAGCGGGCCTTCGACGAGAAGTTCGGTCACGATCGGCCGCTGCACTACGGCCAGGTCTATTCGACGATGTCGCGCCTCCTGAAGAACGGCCTCGTGGAGGTCGAAGGGTTCGAGGCCGGCGGCGGCCCGGAGCGCAAGCGGTACGCGATCACCGACTCCGGGATCACCGACGTACAGCAGTGGCTCGCGACGCCGGAGAAACCCGAGCCGTATCTGCAGTCGACCCTTTACACCAAGGTCGTCCTCGCGCTGCTCACCCACCGCGACGCGTCGGAGATCCTCGACACGCAGCGCGCCGAGCATCTGCGCATGATGCGCATCCTGACCGACCGCAAGCGCAAGGGCGACCTCGCCGACCAGCTGATCTGCGACCACGCACTCTTCCACCTCGAGGCCGATCTGCGGTGGCTCGAACTCACCGCCGCGCGCCTCGACAAGCTCGCCGAGACGGTGACCCGATGACTCCTGCCCCCGGTTCCCTGCTGACCGCGTCGGAGCTGCGCAAGACGTACGGTCCGACCACCGCGCTGGACGGCGCCGAGTTCTCCATCCACCCCGGCGAGGTCGTCGCCGTGATGGGACCCTCCGGCTCCGGCAAGTCCACGCTGCTGCACTGCCTCGCCGGCATCGTGCCGCCCGACTCGGGCTCGATCCTGTACGCCGGACGCGAGATGGCGACCATGAACGACGCCCAGCGCAGCGCCCTGCGCCGGAGCGAGTTCGGGTTCGTGTTCCAGTTCGGGCAGCTCGTCCCCGAGCTGACCTGCGTCGAGAACGTGGCCCTGCCGCTGCGGCTCAACGGCACCGGCCGCAAGGAGGCCGAGCGCACCGCCCTGTCCTGGATGGAACGCCTGGAGGTCGACGACCTGGGGGGCAAGCGCCCCGGCGAGATCTCCGGCGGCCAGGGACAGCGGGTGGCCGTGGCCCGTTCGCTGGTCACCGGCCCGCGCGTGCTGTTCGCCGACGAACCGACCGGCGCACTCGACTCGCTCAACGGCGAGCGCGTGATGGAACTGCTCACGGAGGCCGCTCGCTCGACCAACGCCGCCGTCGTGCTCGTCACGCACGAGGCGCGGGTGGCCGCGTACTCCGACCGCGAGATCGTCGTACGCGACGGCAGGTCCCGTGACATGGAGCGGGCCATATGAACTGGGCCAAGGACCTGTCCATGGGCGCCAAGTTCGCGCTCACCGGCGGCCGGGAGGGCTGGGCACGGGTCCTGCTCACGGCCGTCGGTGTCGGCCTCGGCGTGGCGCTGCTGCTGCTCACCGCCGCGATACCGAACATGCTCGCGGCGCGGAACGATCGCGAGGACGCCCGCAGGGACATCACCTACAGCGATGTGAACAAGGCCGAGGCGAACGACACGCTGATCGTCGCCAACGTCGACACGACGTTCCAGGACAAGGACGTGCGGGGGCGCGCGCTGGAGCCCGAGGGCGCGCGGGCACCGCTGCCGCCCGGGGTCGACGAGTTCCCCGAGCCCGGCGAGATGGTGGTCTCGCCCGTGCTCGACCGCCTGCTGAAGTCCGACGGCGGCAAACTGCTGCGTGAACGCCTGCCGTACCGCACCGTCGGCACCATCGGCGAGAGCGGACTGATCGGTTCGCACGAACTCTCCTTCATCACGGGCGCCGAGGGGCTCGCCCCGCAGATCGACGGCGCCTCGGTGGCGCGGATCGACAAGTTCGGGTCTCCGGACAGGCCGGAGCCCGAGCCGTGGGACCCCGTACTGATCCTGATGATCCTGGTGATCTTCGTGGTGCTGCTGATGCCGGTCGGTGTCTTCATCGCCGCGGCCGTACGCTTCGGCGGCGAACGGCGCGACCGCAGGCTGGCCGCGCTGCGGCTGGTCGGCGCGGACAGCGGGATGACCCGCCGGATCGCCGCCGGCGAGGCGCTGGCCGGTGCCGTGCTGGGGCTGGTGTTCGGCGCCGGGTTCTTCATGATCGGGCGTCAGGTGGCGGGCTCCGTCGAGCTCCTCGGCTTCAGCGTGTTCCCGAGCTACCTCAATCCCTCGCTCACGCTGGCCCTGCTGGTCGCGGTCGCGGTTCCGGCCGCGGCGGTGGCGGTGACGCTGCTCGCGATGCGCGGGGTGGTCATCGAACCGCTCGGCGTGGTGCGCACGGTCAGACCCCCGCGACGCCGGCTGTGGTGGCGGCTGCTGCTGCCGCTGGGCGGGCTCGCGCTGCTCTACCCGATGATCGGGCAGGGCCGGGAGAACGGAGACTTCAACCAGTACATGGTGAGCGGCGGTGTCATCCTGCTGCTGGTCGGCATCACCGCGCTGCTGCCGTGGGTCGTGGAGGCCGTCGTCGCCCGGCTCGGCTCGGGCAGTGTCTCCTGGCAACTGGCTGTCCGCAGACTCCAGTTGAGCACCGGTTCTGCGGCCCGCATGGTCAATGGCATCGCGGTGGCGGTGGCCGGCGCGATCGCCCTGCAGATGCTCTTCTCCGGAACCTCGGCCGCGTACACAGAGCCCTCGCCCATGGGGAGGGACCTCTCGGACGTGCAGATGTCGATCAACCTGCCGTACGGCACCTCGCTCGCCGACGCGGACCGACAGCTGGCGCAGACCCGGGGCGTGCTCGACACGACGGCGTTCTCCGAAGCCACGCTGGGCGACCGGAAGAAAGACCCCGAGCTGGCCTCGAGCCTCACGGTCGCCGACTGCGCGACACTGCGCAAGCTGGCGAAGGTGCCCTCCTGTCGCGACGGCGACGTATTCGCCGCGGTGGGCGCCGAGTACGACACGGACACGCCGAAGTTGAGCAAGCCCGGCCGCACGCTCTACATCGAGCCTTCCTACACCGACTGGATCAAGGACAAGGAGATCGCCTGGACGGTGCCCCACGGCATCAAGAAGGCCGGGACCCGCCTCGACCCGTTCGGCTCCGAGCGCGGGGGGATCCTGGCCACCCCGGGCGCGCTGCCCGAGGAAGCAGCCGCGGCGGCCAGGAGTGAGGTCTACCTCCGGATCGACAGGTCCCTGCCGGACGTGAAGGAGCTCGTGCGCAACACCATGGCGAAGATCGACCCGCTGACCAGCGATTCGGACTGGACCATGACCACCGATGCGCAGCGCTACTCGTCCGTCCGCACCGGCCTGTTCATCGGGGCGACCTGTGTGCTGGGGCTGATCGGCGCGAGCCTGCTGGTCTCACAGCTGGAACAGCTGCGCGAGCGCAGGAAGCTGCTCTCGGCCCTGGTCGCCTTCGGCACCCGGCGCCGCACGCTGAGCCTGTCGGTGCTGTGGCAGACCGCGGTCCCGGTCGGGATCGGTCTGGTGCTGGCGGCAGCGGTGGGCCTGACCCTCGGCACGGTCCTGCTGAAGATGACCAGCACCCCGGTCACGGTGGACTGGATGAGCGTGCTGTCCATGACGGGCATGGGCGCGCTGGTCGTCCTGGTGGTGACGCTGCTGAGCCTGCCGCCGCTGGTACGGATGATGCGGCCCGAGGGGTTGCGCACGGAGTAACTCCCTTACTCCCCTACGCCCCTACGCCCCTACGCCCCTACGCCCCTACGCCCTTACTCGGTACGGACGTTCGGCCCGCCTGCTCATCCCGCTCACTACAGCACCCGTACCGGCAACGGCCGCAGCGCTTCCCTCAGCGCTGCGGCCAGTTCCTCGTACTCGGCCCCGCGCGCCGCCCCCGCACGCATCGCCAGCGCGATCCGCCGGGTCGGCGCCGGGTCCGCGAAGTACCCGGTGAGGAGCTGGTTGCTGCGGGTCGTCTCGACCTTGACGGCGGTGCGCGGCAGCAGGGTCACACCGAGCCCGCCGGCGACGAGTTGAACCAGCGTGGACAGGCCGGCGGCGGTGGTGGTGACGGGAGCGTCCGCGCGTCCCGCCTCCCGGCAGATGTCGAGGGCCTGGTCGCGCAGACAGTGGCCCTCGTCGAGCAGGAGGAGGTTGAGCTCGCGCAGGGCCTCACGGGGGATGCCTTCTTTGCCGCCCAGCCCATGGCCCAGCGGTGTCACGAGCACGAAGTCCTCGTCGAAGAGGGGGAGTTCGGCGACGCCCGGCATGCCGAGCGGCACGGCGAGGAGCAGCAGATCGAGGCGGCCGACCGCCAGCCCCTCCAGCAGACTGGCCGTCTGCTCCTCGTGCACCTGGAGGTCGAGGTCCGGGTAACGGTCATGGACGAGCCTGAGGACGGTGGGCAGGAGGTAGGGCGCGACGGTGGGGATGACGCCGAGGCGCAGCGCTCCGGTGAACGGCGCCCGCACCGCCTCCGCCTCCTCCATGAGCGCGCCCACCTCGTCGAGCACCGCCTTCGCCCGTACGGCGAGACGCTCACCGGCGGGCGAGAGCAGCACCTTGCGGGTCGTGCGCTCCAGCAGGGTGACCCCGAGCGTCTCCTCCAGCGCGGAGACCGCGCCGGACAGCGCGGGCTGGCTCATGCCGATCGCGGCGGCCGCGTCCCGAAAGTGCAGATGCTCGGCCACGGCGGCGAAGGCGCGCAGTTGGGCGAGGCTGGGCTGACGCCGCCCGTTCCCCTTGACGCCTGTCTTGCCCAGGGGGCTCGCCTTGCCCAGGGGGCTTGCCATGGCCGTACCTCTTACTCATAGTCACTGATAGCCGTACCCGATCAACCCGCCCAAGTGTAGCTATTTCCCTAATCAATGCAGCCTGTGCCAACATCGTCATCGTCCAACCCATGGGAAACGCCCTCAAAGAGGGCGTTTCTTCGCTGCAAGGAGAGCGTGTGCTCACTGTCGGTGACAAGTTCCCCGAGTTCGACCTGACCGCCTGCGTCTCGCTGGAAAAGGGCAAGGAGTTCCAGCAGATCGACCACAAGACCTACGAGGGTCAGTGGAAGGTCGTTTTCGCGTGGCCCAAGGACTTCACCTTCGTGTGCCCGACCGAGATCGCCGCCTTCGGCAAGCTGAACGACGAGTTCGCCGACCGTGACGCCCAGGTCCTCGGCTTCTCCGGCGACTCCGAGTTCGTGCACCACGCCTGGCGCAAGGACCACGACGACCTGCGTGACCTGCCCTTCCCGATGATGGCCGACTCGAAGCGCGAGCTCATGCGTGATCTCGGCATCGAGGGCGAGGACGGCTTCGCCAAGCGCGCCGTGTTCATCGTCGACCAGAACAACGAGATCCAGTTCTCGATGGTGACCGCGGGTTCGGTGGGCCGTAACCCGAAGGAGGTCCTCCGGGTCCTCGACGCGCTCCAGACCGACGAGCTGTGCCCGTGCAACTGGACCAAGGGCGAGAACACCCTCGACCCGATCGCGCTGCTGGCCGGTGAGTGACCTTCCATGGCCCTCAATGAACTGAAGTCCGCCCTACCGGACTACGCGAAGGACCTGCGCCTCAACCTGGGCTCGGTCATCGGCAACTCCGAACTTCCGCAGCAGCAGCTGTGGGGGACGGTGCTGGCGTGCGCCATCGCTTCGCGCTCCCCTCGCGTGCTGCGCGAGCTGGAGCCGGAGGCGAAGGCGAACCTCTCTCCGGAGGCCTACACCGCCGCCAAGTCCGCCGCCGCGATCATGGCGATGAACAACGTCTTCTACCGGACGCGGCACCTGCTGTCGGACCCGGAGTACGGGACCCTGCGGGCCGGTCTGCGGATGAACGTCATCGGCAACCCCGGTGTCGAGAAGGTCGACTTCGAGCTGTGGTCGCTGGCCGTCTCCGCGGTGAACGGCTGTGGGCAGTGCCTCGACTCTCACGAGCAGGTGCTTCGTAAGGCGGGCGTCGACCGGGAGACGATCCAGGAAGCGTTCAAGATCGCTTCGGTGATTCAGGCGGTCGGGACGACGCTGGACGCCGAGGCGGTTCTCTCGGAGTAGCCTCCGCGGACTTTCCTTCCTCCAGGCCCCGTTCACCTTCGCGGTGGGCGGGGCCCAGAGCTGTCTTCGCCCCCGCCGCCCCTACCCGTCCCACCCGTTCCTGGGGGCTGCCGCCCCCAGACCCCCGCTTCGGCCTGGACGGCCTCGTCCTCAAACGCCGGACGGGCTGGGTATGTCAGCCCGTCCGGCGTTTGAGGACGAGCCCTTCGGGCGAAGGCGGGGGTTTGGGGGCGGAGCCCCCAAGGGTGGGACGGGTAGGGGCGGCGGGGGCGAAGAAACCCTACGGCGACGGCGGGCGTACTGGTGCCACATCGAGCGCCGTCGCCCCCCGCGGCTCCGGAGCCAGCCGCATAGCCGACTCACGGGAGTACGCCCGCAAGTACCCCACCACCGTGTTGCTGACCGCCACCAGCGGCACCGCCACCACGGCCCCACCGATCCCGGCGACCAGCCCACCCGCCGCGACGGACAGCACCACCGCCAACGGATGCACCCGCACCGCCCGCCCCAGAATGAACGGCTGCAGAATGTGGCCCTCGATCTGCTGGACGGCAAGCACGACGACCAGGACCATCAACGCCGTGAACACGCCCTGCGTCACCACCGCGACCACCACCGCCAACGCCCCCGAAACCACCGCGCCGACCAACGGAATGAACGCGAAGAGGAAGATGAAGACGGCCAGCGGCACGGCCATCGGCACGTCGAGGAAGTAGATGCCGAGGCCGATGAAGGTCGCGTCGATGAGAGCGACTATCACCGTCCCGCGGACGTAGGCCGTCAGCGTCCGCCAGGCCCGCGGACCCGCGCCCGCCACGCCCGGCCGGGCCGCCTCCGGCACCAGCTTCAGCGTCCACTGCCAGATGCGCTTGCCGTCGTACAGCAGGAACAGCGTCGAGAACATCGTCAGCAGGATCCCGGTCAGCGCCTCGACGATGACCGTGACGCCTTCGAGGCCCGCGGAGGTGATCGCGTCCGTGTTCGCGCCGATCGCGTCCCGCAGGTTCTCGGCGATCTCGTTGATCTGCTTGTCCGTCACATGGAACGGACTGGTGAGCAGCCACCTGCGCAACTCGTCGATGCCGTCCTGGATCTGGTCGGAGAGGTTGTCGATGTTCTCCTGGACCTGCCACACCACGAACCAGCCGACCAGCCCCATGATGACGAAGCCGAGGATCGCGGTGAGCGCGGTGGCGAGGCCGCGCGGAAACCCGAGACGCTTCAGCCGCGCCACGGTCGGCTGAAGGAGCGCGGTGATGAGCAGCGCGGCGACGAACGCGAGGACGACCAGCTGTACGGCGCTGATGACCCGCATCAGCACCCAGACGGTGCCCGCGAGAACGAGCAGCCGCCAGCCGGCCTCGGCCGCGACCCGCACTCCCCACGGCACGGCAAGGGCGGGATCAGGGCGCGCGGCCACCTCGGGGGCGTACACGGAAACCGGAGTTGAGGCCGGAGCGGGAGCGGGCATGGGGCCGGCGGCAGGCATGGGCCCCGCCCCCGCAGTCGGCGCGGGCGCCTTCGTGTCCTCCGGTACGTCCCGAGAGTCACGCGAGTCGCCCGAACCGCCGGAGTGCGGGGAGTCGAACACTTCCCTGGAGTCGTGCGCGTCCCCGTTGCCGAGTGAGCCCCCCGACTCCTTCTCCACCTCGGCGCGGCGTTCGTCCAACCGCTCCCCCAGCTCGGTCAGTTTGGCGCCGAGCCGACCGAGCCACCCTGGCACTCGCGACATGAACCGTCCTTTTCCCCCGCTGCTCCCCACCACTCCCCCCTGGAGTCTCTGTCCTCTCGAGGGTGCCAAAGCCTGTGTCGAGACCGGCGTTCCGACCGTACATGGCCGAAGCCCCTCCCCGTAGGACGGGGAGAGGCTTCGAAAGGTTGAGCGGCCGACGTGCGGCGTGGGGCTCAGTACCAGTGGTTGGCCTGCCAGAACGTCCAGGCCTCGCACGGGCTGCCGTAACGGCTGTCCATGTAGTTGAGGCCCCACTTGATCTGGGTGGCCGGGTTCGTCTGCCAGTCGGAGCCGACGGACGACATCTTGGAGGCGGGCAGGGCCTGGAAGAGACCGTAGGCACCGGAAGAGGGGTTGACCGCCGTGTAGTTCCAGCTGGACTCGTGGTCCACGATGTTGCTGAAGCACTGGAACTGACCACTCGGCACCATCTGGGCAGCCATCGCCTGGATCTGCGCGGTGGTGTACGAGGCCTGGACGGTGAAGCTGGAGGCCTCACGCGTCGCGGAGCGGCTGGCCGCTTCCTCGGCCTCCTCGCGCTCCTTGGCCTCCTGCGCGGCCTTCTCGGCTGCCTCCTGCTTCGCGACCGCGTCCTTGGCCGCCTGCTTGCGGGCAGCCTCCTCCGCGTCCTTCTTGGCGCTCGCGTCCGCGGCGATGGCCTGTACGTCGGCCTGCTGCGTCAGGGACGCGGTCTGCACCTGGGCCTGCTGGCCCACCGGTATGTCCGCGAGGAGAGTCGAGTCGCTCGCCGTTGCCTCGGCGTCGCTCGACGGTTGTCCAGTGCTGCCTGAGGCAACACCGGTGACGGCGCCGACAGCGGTGACCGCGGTGGCCGAGGCCACTGCGAATCCCCGGACCGAAATCCGGCTCACACGGTTTCCTTCCAGCATCGCCCGCACAGGTGACCCTCGCGGACGCAATCGTGCCCCTGGCGCTGGCCTCCCAACTGCGGGGTCACGGGAGGCACGGGCCCGGTGGGCAACTCCCTTGACGGGAGCGCCGCGTGGTGCGCGGGCGGCATACGACGGCTCTATGGAGTTCTGAGTGTTCCTGAGGTGCCGTACCGCTGGGGGTACAGGTGTGTCGTATGCGGGGCCTGACAGGAGTGAGACTCTGCCGCAACCGGACGCCGCGAGGCAATTCCCAGTTGCGTGTGAAAGCTCACACCCCGTTTGCCCCAGGAGTTTTATGGAAAGCAGCGCGCACGACAACGCCGCCCGGCTAGGGTTTTCGCCTTTGCCGGGCGGCGCCAACTACCGTGCATCCGCCACCCTTTGACCAATCAGGGCCAGGTGGGGACGGGCTGGGTCAGATCTGTCCGTCCTCCAGCATTTCGGTCACAAGTGCCGCGATCTGGGACCTCTCGGAACGGTTGAGGGTTACATGCGCAAAGAGCGGATGCCCCTTCAACTTCTCCACGACGGCGACCACACCGTCGTACCGACCGACGCGCAGATTGTCCCGCTGTGCCACGTCATGGGTGAGAACCACCCGCGAATTGGCGCCGATTCGGGACAGAACGGTCAGCAGGACGTTCCGTTCCAGTGACTGGGCCTCGTCCACGATCACGAAGGCGTCATGGAGGGAGCGGCCGCGGATGTGCGTGAGCGGCAGGACCTCCAGCATGCCGCGCGCGGTGACCTCTTCGATGACCTCCCGCGAAGTGACCGCCGACAGCGTGTCGAAGACCGCCTGCGCCCAGGGGCTCATCTTCTCGGACTCGGAGCCGGGCAGATAGCCGAGCTCCTGCCCGCCCACGGCGTACAGCGGCCGGAAGACCATCACCTTCTGGTGCTGGCGCCGCTCGAGGACGGCCTCCAGACCGGCGCAGAGCGCGAGCGCGGACTTGCCGGTGCCGGCCCGGCCCCCCATCGACACGATCCCGATGTCCGGGTCGAGCAGCAGATCGAGCGCGATGCGCTGCTCGGCGCTGCGGCCCTTGATGCCGAAGGCCTCCCGATCGCCGCGCACGAGCCGGACGTTGCCCTCGGAGGTGACGCGGCCCAGGGCCTTGCCGCGCTCCGACTGGATCGTCAGACCGGTGTGCACGGGCAGGTCGGCCGCTTCGGGGACATACGCGTGTCCCTCCTCGAAGAGGACGTCCACCTGCTCGCCGGGCAGGGTCAGTTCGGACATTCCGGTCCAGCCGGAGGAGCCCGTGATGGCCAGCTCCGCGCGGTACTCCTCGGCGAGGAGGCCGACGGACGAGGCCTTGATCCTGAGCGGCAGGTCCTTCGAGACGACGGTGACGTCGTACCCCTCGGCCTGCAGATTGCGGGCGACCGCGAGGATGCGGGAGTCGTTGTCCCCCAGGCGGTACCCGCTGGGCAGGACGCTGGGGTCCGAGTGATTGAGCTCGACGCGCACGGTCCCGCCGAGATCCCCGACGGGAATGGGAGAGTCGAGGCGGCCGTGCCGCACCCGGAACTCGTCGAGCAGGCGCAGGGCCTGCCGGGCGAAATAGCCGAGTTCGGGATGGTGCCTCTTGGCCTCCAACTCCGTGACCACGACGATCGGCAGCACGACTTCGTGCTCGTCGAAGCGGCTCAGGGCATTCGGGTCGGCCAGCAGGACGCTGGTGTCGAGAACATAGGTGCGCCGGTCTGGCTTATGGCGCTTTGTGCTGGTCACCACGGAAGGACGTACCCCCTCGGATGAGGTCGGGGAGCGACGAAGGAGATCTGGACCGGTCGACGGCCGCGCTGCGCGGGCCGGGGACCGGCCCTCCACTTCGTCCGTGCTGTGACCACACGGTCGGGCTGGTGCAAAGGGCCTCCCGGGCGGACGGCCCCGTGCCGCCCGCTGAGATACGACACCCGTGGTTCGGGCGTCGACCTGCATGGCTTATGCCCTCGAACGCGCAAGGCCATGCCAGGCCAGGTGACCACGCGTTCGTTAACACCAGATGACATACACCCCTGAGGACCCCTGGCGACTCCTGGGGGTCAGCCTCCGTAACGGCGATGTCGCGCCGCGTAGTCACGCAGGGCGCGCAGGAAGTCGACCTTGCGGAAGGCCGGCCAGAAGACCTCGCAGAAGTAGTACTCCGAGTGCGCGGTCTGCCAGAGCATGAACCCGGACAGCCGCTGTTCGCCGCTTGTGCGGATCACCAGGTCGGGGTCCGGCTGGGCGCTGGTGTAGAGGTGCTTGCCGATGAGGTCGATGTCCACGGACTCGGCGACGTCCTCGATCGAGGCGCCCTTGTCGGCGGCGTCGAGGAGCATCGAGCGCACGGCGTCGGCGATCTCCTGGCGGCCGCCATAGCCGATGGCGACGTTGACGAGTATCCCGTCGACGTGCGCGGTGGTCTCCTCGGCCTCCTTGAGGGCGGTCTGCATCTGCGAGGGCAGGATGTCCGGCGTGCCCACGTGGTGCACACGCCAGCGGCCGTCGGCGGCCAGGGTACGGACGACGCCCTCGATGATCTCCAGGAGCGGGACGAGTTCGTCCGCGGGGCGGTCGAAGTTGTCCGTCGACAGCAGCCAGAGTGTGACGACCTCGACATCGGTCTCGGAGCACCAGCCGAGGAATTCCTCGATCTTGTCGGCACCGGCGCGGTGGCCCTGGGCGGCCGTGCTGCCGGCCGCCTTCGCCCAGCGTCGGTTGCCGTCCATGATGACCCCGATGTGCTTGGGCACCTGGTCGTGGTCGAGGTGGCCCTCCACCCTGCGTGTATAGAACCTGACCAGCAGACGGCGCAGGTTGTCCCGCAGGTTCACGTGTTGTCAGCCCCTCCGTGCG
Organism: Streptomyces sp. SD15; assembly: GCF_054462255.1. Classification (NCBI taxonomy): domain Bacteria; kingdom Bacillati; phylum Actinomycetota; class Actinomycetes; order Kitasatosporales; family Streptomycetaceae; genus Streptomyces; species Streptomyces sp. SD15. The sequence goes on from NZ_JBTLMO010000009.1 coordinate 115,741, forward strand.
GATCGGACGGGCGCGGCAGAGCGGCCTCGCTCCGCGCGACCCCATGTCCGGATGGCGGTCCCCCCGGGGGCGAAGCCTACCCCCGGGAATCCAAGGCTCCGCCCAGGGGTGTCAGTGCCGCGTCAGTGCCCCGGCACAGGTTCGCCCGCGTGGACGACGGGTCTCTGTACCGCGCCGCAACGGAGCCGTACGACTCGGTGGACGGTGGAGGCCGGGCTGCGGATGTATGGCTGCGGAGTACGGCTGCGGACTTTGGCCGTGGAGTACGGCTGTGGAGTACGGCTGTGGAGTACGGCGTGTCGAGAGAGTCACCGGGCCCGCACTCGCGGGGCCAGGGGGGCGCACGGGGGCGCAGGCGTGGTGCCGACGGGCCGCCGGATGCGGGCACAAAAAAACGGGCCGGTCCGTGGGGGGGAGACGGACCGGCCCGAGGGGGGGTTTCCACCATAACCCTTCGTAAGTGATGCTGCGTGCATCGGCGTGCCACAACTACTCTCCGGAATCGCCCGACGACGCCACGGTGGGGGTGGAAGCGCCGATTCAGGGCCCGATCATGGCCGAATCACAGCGGATTCAAAGGCAATCGCGGGGTATGCGGAGAGATCCATGGGGTTTGCTCCGGGTTGTGATCTCCTCGGCGAGTTGTCCGTACGTGCTCCAGGCGGGTGACGCGCGTCGGCGCCGCCCGCTTGACGGCGCCGCTAACTTCGCAGCCATGGCCGTGTTCACCACTCCGCGGACGCCCGAGCCGGTGCCGCTGGAACTCGCCGAATCGGCGCGGGCCCGGCGCCGCGGGCTGCTCGGGCGGGACGGGGTCACGGGGGCGCTGCTGCTCGGCCCGGCGAGCTCGGTGCACACCCTGGGGATGCGGTTTACGATCGACGTCGCCTATTTGGACCGGAAATTCCGGGTCCTGGCAGTGCGGACGATGCGTCCGGGCCGGGTGGGGTGGCCCCGCCCGCGGGCTCGGTACGTCCTGGAGGCGGAGGCCGGGGCGATGGAGCGGTGGGGCGTACGGCGCGGAGTGCGGGTCACGGTGCACGACCGGTGACGCCGCGCCGGGCGGGCGGCGCAGCACCGCGCAGCCCCCTCCGCCACGCGGCGCTCACACGCGCAGCATTGCTCACGCGAATTGCATTGGTCTGAACTTACGCGAGGTGCCCGCCCTGAACGAGCCGCCTCGATAACGATGCGGAAACCCCCGCGAAGCCTGCCGGCGCATGTCCGGCATACGCCGGCATACGTCCGACATACGGACGGACATCTCACACAGGACGGCCCGCATCGGGGTGTTTTCGGTCAATCCCCTCATGACCTTGAGGATGCCGAGGTTCCCAGGGGGCGGCGGAGCTTGCGCGCCTCGATCAGGAAGCGGGTGCTGTGGGCGACGGCCAGCCCTCGGTGGCGGCGGTGAGCGGGGGCAGCTTCGGGGCCGAGGCGAGGACTTCGCCGCCGCCGGTCCGGAGGTCGAGCGCGGCGCCGGCGTGCGCCAGCCGCTCCGCCATCGCCTGCGCGTACCCCCACGAGGGCCGCTCCTCGGTGGCGCGGCCCTCGAACCACAAGAAGTCCCAGCCCTCGACGGGCGCGGCCACAGCCTCGGCGACGAGGGCTTCGAAGGAGGTGCCGGTGGCGGTCACGGGTGGATCGTCTCAAGGGGGCGGGTGGGGCAGCGAGTGAATGTCGAGTGCCTCCTGGTGGACAGACGCGCACGGACGGGCGTTGTCGGTGGCCACTGTTACGTTCCGCCCATGACGACGAATCCAGGGGCCCTCCGGGTGCCGTACACCGGTGGCGAGCAGGAAAGTCTGCACGCGAGTCTCGACCGGCATCGGGACGCCGTGCTCTGGAAGTTGGAGGGGCTCGACGACGAGCAGGTGCGACGGGTGATGACACCGTCCGGCACGAACCTGCTGGGCCTGGTGAAGCATCTGGCGTCCGTCGAGTACGGCTGGTTCTGCTCGACCTTCGGGCGCGAGGTCGAGCCGCTGTGGTTCGACCCGTTCAGCGAGGAGGACATGAGCGCGGGGCAGGGCGAGACGACGGCGCAGATCGTGGAGTTCTACGGCCGCGCCCGCGCCGCCGCCGACCGCACCCTCTCCGAGCTGTCCCTCGACGACGTGGGCACGTCGTGGAACGGCACGACGGTCTCGCTGCGCTGGGTCCTCATCCGCATGGTCGAGGAGACGGCGCGGCACGCGGGTCACATGGACGTCGTGCGGGAGCTGATCGACGGGGGCGCGGGGGATCACCGGCCGGGCTGAGCGACGTACGGGAGGCGCGTGGTCATGCGGTGAGGAGGATCTTCGTGCGCCAGTGGGCCATGAAGACCTCCAGCTCCGCTTCGTCCACGTCCCTCAGACGTACGCCGTCATCCCTACTCGGCGAGTCTGGCACCGGGCACTGACACTCGCCCTGGCTAGGTAATCAGTGGGCGCACTTCCTCGGCCACGAACCGTACGAAGCCCTCGGGGTCCGGTTCGTCGGCGGTGGGCTGGAGGACGACGGTGTCGGCGCCCGCGTCCACGAGCCGCTGGACCGCCTCGGCGACCGCGCCCGCGCCCCCGGCGACTCCGTGCTCCGGGAACGGTTTCTCTCCGTTGGCCTCGATCTCGGCGCGCAGGCGGGCGGCCGCGCCGGGCCCGGTGGCCGTGTGGAGGTTCACGACCACCCGGTGGAAGTCGGTCCGGCCCGCCGACTCCCGCCCCTCGTCGATGAGTTGACGTGCCCGTCGCACTCCCTCGGGCGCGGTGGCGGCGTGCAGGATGGTGCCGTCCGCGGCCTCGCCGGAGAGCCGGAGCGTACGAGGGCCGGTGGCGCCGGTCAGCACCTCCGGGGCCCCCGTCGGCGGCCAGTCGAGGGCGACGCCGTCGAGCTTCACATACCGCCCGTCCCTGGTCACCCTCTCCCCCCGCAGCAGGGCGCGCAGGGCGTCGAGGTGCTCGCGCAACAGGGTCACGGGCGACTCGGCCCGCGCCCCGACCTGCCCCATCCAGTCCTGTACGCCGTGGCCGACGCCCAGGATCGCGCGCCCCGGGAACATCCGGTGCAGCGTGGCGGCCTCCATCGCGGTGACGGCGACGTTCCGCAGCGGGACGGGCAGCAGTCCCACCCCGACACGCAACCGCTCGGTCCAGGCGAGCGCCGCCGCCGCGGCGGAGATCCCCCCTTCGAGGAAACAGTCCTCCCACAGCCACAACTCCTCGAGGCCCGCATCCTCGGCGACGCGGGCCATGGCACGCAGTCGCTCGGGAGGAAGTTGGGGTCGGAACACAGCACCGAGTCCAGTCATGCGCACGTCCTACCCCGGGCCCACCTCCGGGACAACCTCTTTACGATTCAGCGGCGTCGGCACGCTCGTACCGCAGCTGTACCACGCCGTTGCCGAAGACCCGCACCTCGATGAGCCGGAGCCGGGTCGGGGCGTCCGCCTCCGGGAACAGCGGCTTGCCGCGCCCGAGCAGCACCGGATGGACGTACACCCAGAATTCGTCCACGAGATCGTGCCGCATGAACGCGGCGGCGAGATCGGCCCCGCCGAGTCCCAGATCCCCGCCCGGCTGCTCCTTGATCGCCCGGATCTCGTCGGGCACGACCTCCCGCACGATGGTGGTGTGCCGCTCGGCACGCTCGAGCGTCCGCGAGAACACCACCTTGGGCATGTTCCGCCAGATCCCGGCGAACTCGACCACCTCGGGCGTACTCTCCGGGTCCTTGTCGGCCGTCGGCCAGAACCCGGCCATCAGCTCGTACGTCACCCGCCCGCTCAGCAGAGCGCCCAGCTTCCGGATCTCCCGATTGAAGTGCTGGTGCAGCTCGGCGTCGACCACATGCCAGTCGATCTCACGGTTCGGCCCCTCAATGAATCCGTCGAGAGACACCGACATCATCAGGATGATCTTTCGCATGCGCGGACCTCACCTGGGTCGTGTGGGAGTCATTGCGGGGGCATCGTGGCAGGAGACTCGGCCGGTCGACGGGATGTCGCCGACCGTGTCGGCCTGCCCCGCCCGCATCCTCCGGATACAGCGGAGTGGGCAGTCGGCCGCCCCGTGTCCTACTCGGTCCTACTCGGCGATTGGCACGTTTGGGCCACGCTCCTGCCGGAGAGGGCACGAGGGCAGGCTCGGGCACTCTCCCGAGCATAGATTTGCTACTTGCTTTACTACTCGATGCTAGCCTGGCGGCATGACCGGCATCGAGGAGTACGGCAAGGACGAGGGTCCGGCCCAGAAAGTCAGCGTGTCCATGCCCGCAGGCCGCATCGCGGCGGTCAAGCAACGGGTGGGCGCACGCGGCTTCTCGGCGTACGTCAGCGCGGCGGTGGAGCGGCAGATACAACGCGATCTGCTGGAGGAACTACTCCAGGCGAAGGAAGCGGAGATCGGCTCGCCATCCCCGCAGATTCAGGAGTGGGCCGCGGAGATCTTCCGCGAGGCCGAGACATTGGCGGCGAACGAGCCGTCGACAGACACCCCCGATGGGGACGAGGGCCCGGAATGGCGCGCGCACAAGGCCAGTTGAGCTACGGCATCCTGCTCCTCGACAGCGAAGGGCTGAGCAAGTTCATGGCCAACGACCCGTACGTCACGGGATTGATCCGTACCGCACAGGCCAAGGACACGCTCGTTGCCGTGAGCAATCTGACGCTGATCGAGGCATGGCACGCAAAGGCCCACATGGACCGCCTCCGGTGGCATACGTCGCGGCTGGAGGTTCTCCCCGTCACAGACGCGGTCACATGGCGGGCCATCGACCTGTTGCGGAACGCGGGCCTGCACGGCCACAAGTACGCGATCGACTCCGTCGTGGCTGCGACGGCCCTGGGCTACTCGGGGCCTCGCATCATCGTCACATCCGACGCGGACGACATGAACAAGCTCTGCGGGGACAAGGTCCGCCCCGTGGGTGTGTGACCCCATGTGTCAGGCACAGCTCCGGTCCGGGTGCGGCGTCGGGGCGATGCGGAGCTGGTCGAGGGGGAGCTTGAGGGCGTGTCCTGAGGCGAGGGACTTTCTGGTGCCGGGGTCCCAGAGGACGACCGTGCCGCCGGAGTCGCCGAGCATGAGGTAGGAGCGAGTGGGGGTGAAGTCGCCGCCCTGTACGGGGATCTCACCTGGCTGGGTGCCCGTGACAGGGCTGACGCAGACCCACTCCGGTTCGACGCCGTAGTACGGAGCCGGGGTGTCGCCGCTCGCGGCGGCACGGCGGGCCTCGACTCCGGCGTCGTGGGCCTGGCCGATGACGAAACCCTCTCCGGCCCCGATCGCGGCCGCGATCAGCAACAGCGCGAGGAGGACGCCGAAGAGCGCACGGTCCTCCCCAGGCCGGTGGGAGTGCCTGATGTAGCCGTACAACGCGGGTCCGACAAGGAGGACCAGGACCACCGGGCCCCATCGGAGCGCTGCGAAGAGCTGCCAGTACGCCGGTACGTCCACGTCTGCCAGGCCCACCCCGAACACGTCCAGGTAGGTGACGTGGACGAACGATCCCACACCTGGAAACGTGCCGAACGCGAAGGGAAGCAGGGCCGGAAGCACCCATGGCATCCAGGTCCGCCAGCTCCGTTGTCGGATGAACAGGTACAGGCCGCGCAGGCAGAGGAGCCCAAGAACGAAGAAAACCCCCGGCCAGACGTCGGAGTCGGTGCCGCTCACCCCGTTCGCGAACGCGGTCGGAAAAATCAGCAGCACGCCCACGACAAGGAGAACGCTGTCCTCTCTCCGCCAGGACTCCGGGTGCTGCCGGCCGCGGCGGAGCAACACCACCGCGAAACCCGCACCGACCCACACGAGAGCCAGGATCGACAACATCGTCCCCACGGCGTTCTCGTGGTTCAGGGCATAGCCCAGCATCACCGCCGACAGCGCGCCGGCGAAAATCAGGTAGAACAGGCGGCCCCACACGATCTGGTTGCCCCGCCTCATCGCACGGGGTCGCTCCGGCTTCCGGGACAGGCTCCGCACCCGGATTCCCGGTGGCACCGGCGCCGAACCCGGCAGCGCGCGGCGCGCCAGGATCAGTGCCTCCGCCTCGTTCTCCGCGCTCAGCTCGCGACCGGTGTCGCGCAGGCCGAAGAGGACAACCGCGCGACGGATGCGGGACCGGGCCCAGACGGGGGTGAAGCCGACCGGCCGCGCCGCGGGGTCGATGTACACACGCCACCGCGGCCGACCCTTGCTGTCGGACTCCAGCCGCTCTGCCACCCGTACGTGCAGGTCGAGGCGGAACTGCCGGGCCACCCTCTCGACCTGGAGCCGCGAGCCGCGGACGGCTCCGCCGTAGGTGCCCGGCAGGCGTATCTCCACCGTGTACTCCATCGTGGACAGCTCACATCCACTGGGGTGCGGCGGCTTCTCCAGGATCGCCCAGCCGTGCCGCGCGCACGCCTCCTCGAAGAGTTCGCAGTCCGTACGCAGGCCCTTGACGCTCACGAGTACGACGATGCGGTGGTCGAACGTGGCCAAGCTGTCAGCCCTGCCGGTTCTCACTGCTCGACGCACCCCTCGGGAACGTCACCTCCACCCGGCGGTTCTTCCTGCGGCCCTGCTCCGACGTGTTGTCCGCGATGGGGTAGTCCTCGCTGTAGCCGCGCACCTCGAAGGTGACGTCCGTCGAACCGAGCGCCGCCGCCAGCTCGTCGTGGACGATTTCCGCGCGGTTCCTGGAGAGGGTCAGGCCGTGGGCGTACGAGCCGAGGTTGTCGGTGAAGCCGAAGACTCTGACCGTCGTCCCGTTCTGGGCCTTGATCTCGTCCGCGATCGCCCGGATACGGGAGCGGGCTTCCGGGTTCAGTTTCGAGCTGTCCTTGGGGAAGAGGACCTCGGCCTGGAGAGCGAACGTCACGTTCTCGTTCGTGTCCACACGCCGCTCCTCACCGCCCAGGTCCTCGACAATCGACTTGATGTCCAGGACCTTGGCGGCCGCGAGCGTCGCGCCGTCGGCGAGCTTCAACCCCGGGCTGTTCGCGTCCACTTCGGGGGGCGGGGAGGTGGTGACGCTGCCCGGTGGAGCACTGGGGTCGGTGTCATCGGCGTACGCCGGGCCCACGGGAAGGCTCAGGGTGACCAGTACGGCGAGGGCCGTGAGCGTCGTCGCGGCGGTGCGGGGTGGGAGGGCCATGGCTACTCGCCCTCGGAGAGTTCGATGGTGGCGGGGGGCATGGCGCCGACTTGGAAGTCGACCTTCGTGGTGGAGGCGGGTGGGGCCGGGAATTGGGCGAACCATTGGGCGGTCGCACCCTCGTCGACACCACCGGTGAATTGCGTGCAGAGACAGCGGCCGGAAGTGTCCCGGAGAATGAGGTACTTCTTCTTACCTTTCTGGTCGATCAGATTGGCACCGGCGATCGACCCGCCGTTCTTGGAGAGCTCGCGTTCGTCACCACGCCAGTCCGCCACGGCCCAGAAGCTACCCCTGTTGTTCGTGACCGTTCCTTCGACGGTCACGAATCCGCCTTGATCGCGCTTGGCGGATGTCACGGTGAGCGTCAGTCCGTCCTGACCCTTGACCTCGGCAAGCGGCGGGGCGGACTCCGGTGCCTTCGATTGGGTGGTGCCGCCGTCGCTGCTCGTCGCGGAGCCGGACGAGGACGAGGCTCCCTTGTCGGACTTGTCGTCGTCACCGCTGCCGCACCCGGCCACCGCGAGGAGCAACCCAGTCGTGATCGCCACCGCGCTCAGCGCCCTGCGGCCCTTCATGGTGTGCCGAAAGTCCATCGGTACGGCTTCCTCTCACTCGGCCAGACGCACGGAGAACAGCACGGACGCGTCCGGAAGGTCGTCCGGATCGAAATCTCCGGGGTCGATGTTCACGATCTCGCCGTCACAGTCCAGTTCGACGGGTTTCTCAGGATCCGCATCCAGATCGAAATCGCAGCGCGGCTGGATGACGGCGACGGCATGGGCCTGCGCCTGCATGCCCTCAGTACCGGGGATGATCGAGTCGCCGACCGTGTAGTTGGTCTGAATGTCGGCTCGGTAACCCGGGAAGCCGTTCGTCGGCTCGAACTGCAGGCCCAGAAGGGCCGAGTCGTTCTCGGCGGCCAGCTGCTGAGCCGCGGCAGCAGCCCCCGCTCCTTCCGGGTCCAGCACGCCGTCGATCCAGTCCAGCCAGTCGTCGTCCTGGCCGATAGCGCCACCCAGGCGGTCCATCAACTCGTCCCGCGCGTCCTGCGCCGCCGCCAACGCCGCAGCGTCCGCCGCGGATTGAGCTCCATTCCGGGCGGACGCTGCTTGGGCGAATACGAAGAAGGCCAACGCGGCGAAGAGCAGAATCCCCGTCAACCAGATGTAGATGGGAAGTGTCTGCCCGTGATCGCCGCGCAGATGTGCGTGGGTCAGGCCCCGCCTCCGCCAATGACGTCGTTGACCGCATTCATGATGGCTTCCGAGATCGCGCCGTCCAGCCCCAGCCCGTCGATCATCACGAAGATCCCCGCAATGATGATCATCAACCCCGCATACTCCACAAACCCCGCCCCCGCGTCCCGCCCCTTCCCCCGCATCCGGGAGACAACGGTCCGCGTCCACCTGTTGAGCCCGTTCATCGTCACAGCCCTCCCGCCCGACGCCACAACCATCAACCTGAGCACCGTACGTGAGAACGCGCCTACTCCGGGTGGGTCCAGGGGCCCAACTTCCGACCGGCGGAGTCATCGGCTCCACCCCTCCCGCGCCGTACCCAACCAGTGGGCGATCGCTTCGCTGCGCGAAGTACTGTGCAGCTTTGCGAAGATGCGGTTGATGTGGTTCTTGACGGTCTTCTCGCTGATGAAGCAGGTGGCGGCGATTTGGCGGTTGTTCATGCCGGTCGCAATGAGGTCCATCACCTCCACCTCCCTTGAACTCAGGCCGAAGTTGAGCCGGTTGGGCACGCGGCGGTGGAGTCGTGCCGCGAAGCCGGGGTGAGCCTTTGACGACTGTGCCACAAATGGTTGCAGATGCGAAGAGGATTCGTTCGGTTCGTACGAAACACCGAGTGAAACCGGGACAGTCGGCTTCGCGTACCGCACCTCGCGTACGGCGGTGACCAGTTCGGCCGCCGTGAACTCACCGTGGACGAGATAGCCGACCGCGCCCCGGCGCAACGCCTCGGCCACGACCTCGGGTTCACGGCTGTACGTCAGCATCATCACGGGAGCGATCCGGGCCAGGTCGGGCAGGGCCGTGAGGCCGTCCGTGCCGGGCATGCGGACGTCGAGGAGGACGACGTCCGGGGTGCGGCGGATGGCGGACCGGAGAGCCTCCTCGCCGTTCGCCGCCTCCGCGACCACGTCGAGATCCGGGTGGCCGCCCAGCAGCGCGGTCAGGCCGGCCCGGACGACCGGGTTGTCGTCGGCCACGAGGACACGGAGGGGCGGGCCGGGAAGTGCCTGGTCAGGCATGTGCGGCCTCCTCTTGGGGAGTGGGGGGTGGGGGGAGGGCGGCAGTGGGGAGCGGGAGGGTCAGGTGGACCTCCGCGCCTCCTTGCGGGGAACGGTTCAGCTCGATGCGGCCGCCTACGGACGCGGCTCGTTCCGCCATGCCGAGCAGGCCGAAATGGCCGGTTCTGGTCAGGTCGTCGAGGGTGGAGGTCCGTGGGATGCCCACCCCGTCGTCCTGGACCCGTAGGACGAACTCATCGTCCCCACCCGCCAGTTCGACCGTCACCGCCGTCGCGCCCGCGTGCCGGTGGGTGTTCTCCAGGGCCTCGGACACGATCGCCAGAACGTGGTGGGCGGTGGCGCAGGGGAGGATCGGGCGGCGCCCGCCCCGGTGTCGGAGGGTGGTGGTGAGGCGCGTACGGGATTCGAATTCGCTGACACATGGGGCCAGTTCGGCCAGGACGTCCGTGTCCGGGGTCGTCAGGTCCGTGTGGCGGCGCAGGTCGGAGAGGAGGTCGCGGGACTCCGCCGCCGCCCGGCGGGCCGCCCCCGCGACGATCGTCGCCTGGCTCTTCAGCGTGTGCGGGTCCGAGTCCTGCGCCGAAGCCGAGGCCGCCAGCGCCTCCGCCGCCAGTGCCAGGCCGTGCAGGGTCTTCGCGACCGAGTCGTGCATCTCCCGGGCCAGACGGGCCCGTTCGGATTCCACGGCCTCCGCCACCGCCAGGCGGGAGTTCGCTTCCGACAGCGCCTGGCTCGCCGTACCGAAGCGGAACATCAGGTTGCGCAGGGTGACGCCGATGATGCCCGCGCCGATGCAGAAACCCGCGATCAGGAGGGTGTTGGCGCCGGCTCCTGGGTGGTGTTGCCACGCCCTGTAGACCGTCACCAGGACGATCAGTTGCAAGCCCGTGAAGACTCCCGAGCCGCGCCAGCCGTACAGCAGGCCCGCCAGGAGCGGGGTGCAGACCGTCGCGTAGGCGAGGGGGGACGCGGGGGAGGCCGTCAGGAGCAGGACCGCGCCGAACGTCAGGTCCACCGCCATGAGCGTGGGGTGGGCCAGCAGGCGGGGGCCGAAGCGGTCCCAGTCCCTGAGCATGGCGTACGAGCCCATGACGCCGAGGACGGCGGCGGCCAGGACCGTGTAGCCGGGCGGGCCGTCCGTCGCGTTGGCCATCGCGAAGGGTGCGCCGATCGCGATCGCGGCGAGGCGTACGGCGAAGGCCTGGCGGCACAGGGCCTGGAGGGCGCTCAGCTGGAGGCGGATGCCGGCGGGGGCCGGGGCGTCGTCCGCCAGGTATCCGGCGCCGCCCCGGCGCCGGCCCGTGCCTGCCCCGGCTTCCGGCGACACCTTGCCGGTATCGCCCCACGACCACCGGCGCCCGGCTTCCGGGTGCTTCGCGTCGGGGTGGGTACGGCGGCTGCTCATCATCGGCCCAGAATCGAGCCGAAGTTCGAGCCCGACCCAAGGAACATGCCGGTCGCGATCAGGATCATCGTCGCCGGGAGCATGAAGACGAGCGTCACCATCGTCGCCTTGGGGATGGTCTTGGCGGCGCGGCGGCGGGCGTTCTGGGCATCCGTCCGGCGCATGTCCGTGGCGAGCTGGATGAGGGTCTCGGCGATCGGGGAGCCCAGCTCCTCGCCCTGTTGCAGGGCCGACACGAACTGGGCGACCTGCTCGGAGGAGTTGCGCTTGCGCAGCTCGTCGAAGGCCTGGCGGCGGCTGACGCCCATGTCCATCTGGCGCAGGGTGATGCGCAGCTCGTCCGCCCACGGGCCCTCGTACTTCTCCGCCACCCGGTCCAGGGCCTGCCGGAAGCCGAGGCCCGCCGAGACCACGACCGCGAGGACGTCGAGGAAGTCGGGGAGGGTGCGGTCGATGACGTCCTTGCGTTCGCGGACGGCCTGCCAGATGAGGGCGTCGGCGGCGACGAGGCCGAAGGCCAGCGTGAGGGCGGCGAGGAGGAGGCTGCCGTTGGAGAGGAAGACGAGAGTGAGTACGACGCCGAAGATGCCGTACACCGCGCGGCGGGCGGCGTAGCGGTTGAGGGTCAGGCCGCCGGGGTTGCCCGCCATGTCGATACGGCGGCGCTTCGCGTCGACGCGGCGGGGGCCCATCAGGCGCAGGACCGTGGGCGCGAAGCGCATGCCGAGGCGGTCGACGGCGGACTCCGCCTTGGAGACGCGGCTTCCGCCGACCTCCAGGGCGAGCGCGAGGTCGCTGGGGAGCTTGGCGTCGGCGCGGATCATGCGGATGCCCAGGAAGACGCCCGCGACAGCCGCGCCCATCAGGAGAGCTAGCAGCAAGGCCGGCAACGTAACCCCTCCCTCATACTTCGATCTTGCCGAGGCGGCGGATGACGAAGAAGCCGACGGTGTAGAGGCCGAGCGAGATCAGGATCAGGGCCTGGCCGAGTCCTGAGCCGGTGACCCGGGCGAGGGCGCCTTCGTTCGAGGAGTTGATCAGGAGAAGCGAGCCGAGGCCCAGGAGGGGGACGGTGAAGGCCGTCGCGTTGACCTCGGAGAGCATCGTGCGGACCTCACGGCGGGTCTCCTTGCGGTCCTCCAGGGTCTGGGTGAGGTTGCGCAGCGAACTGACCACCGAGCCGCCCGCCTTGTTGGCCAGGACCAACGTCGTGACGAGGACGATCAGTTCGCGGGAAGGGAGGCGTTCGGCGAGTTCACCGAGGGCGTCGTCGATGGAGCGGCCGAGCATCAACTGGTCGGCCACATAAGCTAGTTCCTCGCCCGCCGGGGCCTCCAGCTCCTCCGCCGCCATGGCGAGTGCGGTGCGCAGGGCGAGGCCCGCCGCCGTCGCGTTGGCCAGCAGGCGGGCCACGTCGGGGAGTTGGTTGATGAAGGCCTCGATGCGTTTCTGACGCTGCCAGTTGAGGAAGATGGCCGCGCTCCAGACGCCGACGAGCGCGGCGATCGGGCCGAAGAACGGCGCCAGCGCCGATGCCGCGATCAGCCACAGCGCGACGACGACCGCGGTGACGTACGTGGCGAACTCCCCCGCCGTCACATCGAGGCCGGTCGCCGACAGCCGCAGCTGGATGGTGCGGCCGAGGCGGGTGCGGCGCAGCCGGCGGTCGACGGCCGCGAAACGTCGTGCGCGCCCGGCCGCCGTACGCCGCTGGCCGCCGCCGGCGAGACGGTCGACGAGGGCCTGCCGCTGGGCACGCCCGGACGCGTATGTGTGCACGCCCGCGACGGCGAGGGTGCCGCCGAGGACGGTGGCGCCGAGGGCGAGGAGGGCGGGGTCGTTCATGGCCGGCTCCCTTCCGGGGTGTCGGAGGTGGGGGATGTCATCCGATGGCCTGCCTTGTGTCGAGTACGTCGATGGCCTCGACGACCCCGAAGGCGGGCGGCAGCGGCTCGCCCGCGACGTACAGCTTCTCGGCGACCGGGCGTGGCAGCGGGAGATGCTCGAAGTGGCCGTGGACGACGCGGTCGGGGCCGACGGGTCGGGTGACGAAGCGGGTGACGGGCACGATGCGGAACTGTTCGCGGCCGTGCGAGACCAGCAGGGCGATCTCGGTGACCTTGCGGGAGCCGTCGGCGTGCCGGGAGAGCTGGACGACGACCTCCACGGCCGAGTTGATCTGGTCCTTCAGCGCCTCGAAGGGGATCTGCACCTCGGACATCGAGCCGAGGGTCTGGAGCCTCATCAGGGCGTCCTCGGCGGAGTTCGCGTGGACGGTGGCGAGGGAACCGTCGTGGCCGGTCGACATGGCCTGGAGCATGTCGAGGGTCTCACCGCCGCGGGGAGTTGCGGACCAGGTCGCGGATGGTGATCTGGCCCTTGCCCTCGACGTTCGGGGGGCGGGACTCGAGGCGGATGACGTGCTCCTGCTGGAGCTGGAGTTCGGCCGAGTCCTCGATGGTGATGATGCGTTCGTGGGACGGGATCAGGCCCGACAGGGCGTTGAGCAGGGTCGTCTTGCCGCTGCCGGTGCCGCCGCTGACGATGACGTTGAAGCGGGCGCGGACAAAGGCCGCGAGGAGCATGAGCATCTGCTCGTCGAGGGAGCCGAGGCCGATCAGCTCCGGGAGCGTGTACGCGCGGGGGAAGCGGCGGATGGTCAGGGTGGGGCCGGTGAGGGAGAGCGGCGGGATGATGACGTTGACGCGTTCGCCGGTGGGGAGGCGGGCGTCGACCATCGGGTTCGACTCGTCGACGCGTCGGTTGACCGTGGAGACGATGCGCTCGATGGTCTGCATGAGCTGCTCGTTCGAGGCGAAGCGGAGGGGGAGCTGTTCCACGCGTCCCGCTCGCTCCACGAAGATGGAGTCCGGCCCGTTGACCATGATCTCGGTGATCGACGCGTCGGCGAGGAGCGGTTCGAGGACACCGAGGCCGAGCGCTTCGTCCACGACGCGGCGGATCAGCTGGGCGCGCTCCGCGGAGGAGAGGACCGGGCCCTCGCGGCTGATGATGTGGCCGAGTACGCGCTCCAGGCGTACCCGGCGTTCGGCCGCCGCCAGGCTCGACATCTCGGCGAGGTCGATCTCTTCGAGGAGCTTGGCGCGGTAGATGGCGACGAGGTGTCCGTCTTCGCGGGCGGGGCCTGACTCGTCAGGGATGGACAGGCGGGAACGCAGGCTCATGGGGTTCGGCTCCTCTCGGTCAGTCGTGGGTTCGGTAGTGGGTTCGGGCGTCGGTTCAGTTGTGGGTTCGGGCGTCGGTTCAGTCGTCGGTGGGCATGGTGGCGCGGCGGGTCAGGGTGTAGGGGCCCAGGAGGGGAATGACTCCGGGGACGGTGACCTGGACCGTGGCGGTAGTGAGGTCGGGCCCGTCCTCGGGCGTCACCTGCGGGGTGAGCCATCCGCTCACGGCGGCCTGTCCCGCCGCCGTGCCGTTGCCTCCCTGCGACTGGACCCGCGCGGCGGCCCGCGCCCCGGAACCGGCCTGGTTGATGCCGTACCCGATGAGACCCAGCTGGATGGCGGCCATCCCGACGACCAGCAGGATGGGCAGGAACCCGGCGAACTCCAGCATGGAGACGCCCCGGTCGTCGCGGAGCCCACGCTTCAGCCTCAGCCTCCGTAAAGGCCTCATCCGTCGTCGCCTCCCTCAAGCGCCGCGCCCGCGCTCCCTCTCACGACCCACCCCGCGTCGAAGCCCGGGAAGAACAGCGGTACGTCGACCTGGACGGTGGCCCTCATGACGGAGCCCGCCGGCGTGCAGACGATCTCCGCCCCGTCCCAGGCGCCCGGCAGATGCCTGCTCCCCGCCGTCTCGCAGGCCCCGTCGGCGTCACCGTCGAGCGCGTACGCCGCCGTGGCCGCCCGAGCCGCCTCGTCCGCCGCGTTCCCGGCCAACGAGTACGAGTAGCCGTACAGCACGCACTGCCACAGGATCGTCATCACGACGAGAAGGAGCGGGAACATTCCGGCGAATTCGAGGGTCACCGCGCCCCGGTCGCCGCCCCGTCGCCGCAGGGCCGGCACCCCGCGGTCGGCGGATGCCTTACGACGCCTGCCGCCGGTCTCCTGGGTCACGACGAGCCCCAGCTCCCCCGCCAGCGCCCACAGCGCCTGCTTGACCGTGGAGCGGGCGTCGAGGTCCTGGAGCCGGCCCGCGTCGACCACGGACTGGAGTTCCTTGAAGGCGGCGGGGACCGCGGAGCGGGCGACCTTGGTGCCGGTGACGCGTTCGACGAGGGAGGGCTGGATCTCCGTACCGCGCGCGAAACGGTTGACGACGGTCGTCGTCTCCTCCGCCTTGCGGATCTGGAGGCGGTCCCACATGCGGACCATGCGTTTGGCGGCGCGGACCGCGACGACGTCGGGGGTGACGAGGAGCAGCGCCTGGTCGGCCATCTCGACGGCGGCCGCGGTCGCGGAGTTCATCTGTGAACCGCAGTCGACCACCACCACGTCGTGGCGGGAGCGCAGGGTGGACAGGACCTGGCGGGTCACCCGGTCGGTGACCTCCTCACCGCGTTCGCCCTCGGCGGGGGCGAGGAGCAGGCCGATGCCGCTGTCGTGGGTGTAGACGGCGTCCTGGAGGACGCGCGGGTTGATGTCGCTGATCGCGGCGAGGTCGGCGATCGACCTGCGGAACTGGACGTCCAGGTAGGAGGCCACGTCCCCGGACTGGAGGTCGAGGTCGACCAGGGCGACGCTGCGGCCCGACGCCTGGGCGGCAAGGGCGAGTTGGACGGCCGTGACCGTCGCACCGACGCCGCCCTTCGCCCCGGTGACGGCGACGACGGTGCCGCCGGGGCCCGCGTACAGCTCGGGCGTACCGCTGCCGAGGTGGCGGCGCATGCCCAGCGACCAGCCCGCCGCGGCCTGGACGCGTTCGGCGAGGGCGTCGTAGCCCAGGGGCAGGCCGATGATGCCGCGGGCGCCGGAGTCCATCGCGGCGGTGAGGACACCGGTGCTGGTGTCGGCGGTGATGAGGACGACGCCGACAGCCGGGAAGCGCAGCACCAGGTCCCGGATCAGGTCCAACGCCGGGACGGGGCCTATCCGTTCATGGACGAGGACGACCTCGGGCAGCTCGTCGAGCGACTCGGCCGCGAGGCGGGCGAGGGTGTCGAGGAGGGCCGTGGAGTCGGGGACGGGCGGGGCGGGTTCGGCGTCCGCGAGCTGGCTCAGCAGCGTGGCGAGCGCGCGGGCCGAGTCGATGTCGCCGACGGCCGAGAGGATACGAATGGTCATCGGCACAGCCCCGTGGGCGTGGACCTCATGCGCGGCCTCCTACTTGTCCTCGTCGAGGGTGTACGTGCGGTCGCCGGGGGCGACGGCCGAGTCGGAGCCGCCCGCGACCAGGGCGAGCCGGACGTGTTCGGCGAACGACTCGGCGTACGCGACGCGTTGGGCGTCGGTAGTGCCGAGCGCGAAGGTGATGGGGACGGCCTGGGTGGCGGTGCGGCTGCGTTCGGAGCTGGACTGGTCGGGGTCGAGGGCGGTGAGCTTGCCGACGTCGATGACGCGGGCGTTCTCGACGATGACCCTGGACTGGTCGGTGCCCTTGCCGTCCTCGGCCTTGAAGGTGGCGTAGATGTTGACCCGTGAGCCCGGGTCGATCTTTCCGGCCACGCCCGTCGCCGCGTCGATCATGATCGCGATCTCCTGCTGGCCGGCCTCCAGCGCGGGCCGGTCCACGATCATGTCGCTCTGGAGCAGGGAGCCCTTCTCCAGCGTGGTGACCGCGATCTTCCCGCGGATCTGGGAGAGGTCGGTGACCGCCGTGTCCGACAGCCAGCGCTCGGGCATCGAGATCTTCTGGAACTGGTCGGCCGACAGCTCCTTGTAGGGCGCGATGTCGCTCTTCAGGCGGTACGCCGCCACCTCCGGGCCGACCTTGGAGTTCACGTCACGGATCACCGAGAGCACTCCGGCGAAGGCGCCCAGGGCGCACAGGACCGAGAGGACCAGCAGGATGACGCCGCGGCGCTGGCGCGAGTTCACTACATCTCACCTCGTGGGGGCGTACCGGGTAGTCGAGCGGGCCTGCTTTTTCTGCCGGGGGTCCGGGGGTTGCCCCCCGGGGTGATGCACAGGTGTGCATGGACGTGCCTGTGCGGCTTATGTGGCACCTCGGGGCAGGGCGCGTACAGAAGATGCTGCCCGGATGGCCGGGGCCGGAAGCTCCTGCGGGGGCGGGAGTGGCGCGGCGCAGAACCCGCAACGGTCACCGATGAGTTCGAGGCCGCACCAGTGGCACTCCTCCCGCCGGACGGACGACACGAGTTGGTAGAGGACGGAGACGTCGTACAGACCGGCGGCGAACTCGGCGAGCTTGGTGGTGCCCCACCAGCGCGCCGACTCCTGCGGCAGCGGCACGGTCGCGACTCCCTGCACCCGCCAGGCGGGCGCGAGCGTGGCCGTGACCCAGTCGGACGGCGGCTGACCCGAGGCGACGAGCAGCCGGGTGCCGAACTCGGGTCCGGCCAGCTCCTCCTGGCCGATCCGCGCGAGCTGCGGTCGCGGATTGGCCAGTACGGCGAACTGGGCGCCCGGCACCCACGACTTGGCGTGCGACTTCAACGTCACCGGGACCCGGTCGAGCTTGGCGACCGAACCGAGCAGGGCGCCCGCGTAGATGTAGTGGGCGAGCAGCCGGGCGGAGGAGGCGAGCACGCCCGGACTGAAGTCGCAGACCGACAGCTGCCGCAACTGCTGGGCGAGCAGGGCGACTCCGAGCGGCGGCAGGTCGATGCCGAGCAGGGCGATGCGGTCGCTCTCCAGGACGGAGCGGACGGTGCGCAGTCGCTGCGTGACCTCGGTGGGAACGGACGCCGGGTAGAGCGAGATGACGTACCCGTGTTGCTCGATGAGGGTGTGCATCGCGGTGAGGGAGCTTTCGAGGCTGTCCAGGGGCTGGACGACCGCGGGCGGGGTCTGCCGGTCGTGCGGCGGGAGCACCAGGTCGGGACTGGTGACGGCTATCGCGGTCGGCACGCTGCACACACCCCGTTCACTGCGGCGGGGTGGTCAACCACCGCCTCAGATCGCCCCTGTTTGGCCATGAACCGTCACAGATGGCCACAGATCGCCACTGTGACGTCCTCCTGCATCTGCACCATATCCACGGCATGCCCCGCTCAACACCGACTTCGGAAGATCAACTCACCGAAGGTGCAGCTTGATCAACGGAGAGTGAGACGCATATGCCACAACTCAGCCCTCCCGCAAGAGGGTTGGGGGTTCAGGGGTCTTGACAACCCGATTGGTCTGGACCACCTTGTACGTCCACAACGGTGGCCACCGTTCCGTTCCCCTCCCCCACCCCTCCCCGGAGGCCCCAGTGGACCGCGTATCAGGCATGCCCCCACGCAGACGGACATGGGCCGGAGCCCTGGCCGCCGTACTCACCGCGTCCGTCCTCACCCTGACCGGCTTCGCCACCGAGGCCTCGGCCGCGGACGTCAACAACGCCAAGAACGCCGGCTACGAGTCGGGCCTGGGCAACTGGACGTGTTCCGCGAGCAGCGGTACGACCGTCTCCTCGCCGGTGCACGGCGGTTCGGCCGCGCTCAAGGCGACGCCCGCCGGGCAGGACAACGCCCGGTGCACCCAGTCCGTCGCGGTCCGGCCCAACTCGACGTACATGCTGAGCGCCTGGGTGCAGGGCGGGTACGCCTACCTCGGCGCGACCGGCACGGGCACGACGGACGTGTCGACCTGGACGCCCGACTCCTCTTCCTGGAAGCAGCTGACGACCACCTTCACCACGGGCGCGTCGACGACCTCGGTGACGGTGTACACGCACGGTTGGTACGGGCAGGCCGCGTACTACGCCGACGACCTCTCGGTGTTCGGCCCCGACGGCGGCGGAGGCGGCGACCCGGCCCCGACGATCCCCGCGGCGCCGACCACTCCGGCCGTCTCGTCCACCACCTCCTCGTCCGTTTCCCTGTCCTGGAACACGGTGTCGGGCGCGACCGGCTACAACGTCTACCAGGGCGGTACGAAAGTGCAGTCGACGACGGGAACGTCGGCGACCGTCTCCGGTCTCGCGGCCTCGACGTCGTACTCCTTCCAGGTCACGGCGACCAACTCGGCCGGTGAGTCGGCGAAGTCGGCGGCGGTGACGGGCACGACGACGGCGTCGACCGGCGGTGGCAGCGCCTTGCCCAAGCACGCCGTCACGGGCTACTGGCAGAACTTCAACAACGGCGCGACGGTGCAGAAGATCTCCGACGTGCAGTCCGCGTACGACATCATCGCGGTGGCGTTCGCGGACGCCACCGGCACGCCGGGCGCGGTGAGCTTCGCCCTCGACTCGGCCGGGCTCGGCGGCTACACGGTCGACCAGTTCAAGGCCGACATCAAGGCCAAGCAGGCGGCCGGCAAGAAGGTGATCATCTCGATCGGCGGCCAGAACGGCACGGTGGCCGTCAACGACGCGACCTCGGCGACGAACTTCGCGAACTCCGTCTACTCGGTCATGCAGACGTACGGCTTCGACGGCGTCGACATCGACCTGGAGAACGGCCTCAACGCGACGTACATGACGCAGGCGCTGAGGTCTCTTTCGGCAAAGGCGGGCGCCTCGCTGATCATCACGATGGCGCCGCAGACGATCGACATGCAGTCCACGTCGAACGCCTACTTCCAGACCGCCCTGAACATCAAGGACATCCTCACCATCGTCAACATGCAGTACTACAACAGCGGTTCGATGCTGGGCTGCGACGGCAAGGTGTACAGCCAGGGTTCGGTCGACTTCCTGACCGCGCTGGCCTGCATCCAGTTGGAGGGCGGCCTCGCCCCGTCCCAGGTGGGCCTGGGCCTGCCGGCCTCGACCAGCGGCGCGGGCAGCGGTTACGTGTCGCCGTCCGTGGTGAACAACGCGCTGGACTGCCTGGCCAAGGGCACGGGCTGCGGCACCTTCAAGCCGTCGCGCACGTACCCGGACCTGCGCGGCGCGATGACCTGGTCGACGAACTGGGACGCGGCGGCGGGCAACGCGTGGTCGAACGCGGTGGGGCCGCACGTGCACGGGTTGCCGTAGACCTCACGGGATCTCGCTCCTCGCCTCCGCCTCACGGATGCGCCCGATGAGCCGTTGCATTCCCTCGATCCGCGCCTCGGTCTCCGACTCGGGGCGCGGATCGGTCGTGGTGAACCCGTCGGGCACCGGATGCGCCGCAGCGCGCGGTGGGTGGCGCTCGCGAGGGGCCAGGGGTTGGGGCCAGGGGTTCCTGTCGGCCTTCGATACGGAGTAGCCCAGGACCTGCGGTGCCGCGAGCACGGTCATCGTCGATGACACCTTCACGTTAGCCCGGGGT
Source organism: Streptomyces sp. SD15 (assembly GCF_054462255.1). NCBI lineage: Bacteria > Bacillati > Actinomycetota > Actinomycetes > Kitasatosporales > Streptomycetaceae > Streptomyces > Streptomyces sp. SD15. The sequence goes on from NZ_JBTLMO010000009.1 coordinate 135,853, forward strand.
CCTCTTTCGCGCATCGCGGGGACAACGTGACGGGTTGGTGTCCCCGCGTGGGTGTCACGTTGTCGTGGAGGACGGCGTGATCACCGAGCAGGCGCCGGACACTGATCGCCGAGCTCCCGGCCCTCTTCCAGAACCGGTGACCGTGGGCGGTCGCGAGGGCCGGTGTCGCTGTGGCGGCTCGGGTGCCCAGGCCCAGGTGGGAGGGGCCGTGGCCCGCTGTTCGGCGTACGGCACAGCCGTCGTGCGGCAGGGCGTGATGATCGGCGATATCCTGAAGCGCATCGGTTTCGAGCAGCCCGGTATCCAGACCGAGAAGGGCGAGGGCCACTCGACGCCGATCAGCGAGGAGAACATCGAGGAGATCAACGGCGACTGGCTGTGCGTCGGCACCCTGTCTTCGACCGGATCGGACGCCGAACTCCTCGACGAACTGGCCGAGAAGCCTGCCTACCGGCAGCTGAACACCGTACGCAACAAGCACGCGACCGCGATGAACGGCTCCAAGTGGACGAGCCTGGGCGGTGTTCAGGCGGCGGTCTCGGTGCTCGACGACATCCGGAAGGCGATGGTCAAGTGAGTGCCGACCCTGAACTCTCCGAACGGCTCGCCCTCGTGACCGGCGCGGGCCGGGGTATCGGCAAGGCGGTGGTGACGGCGCTCGTGGAACGCGGCGCCCGCGTACTCGCCACCGACCTGGATCCCGAGGGCGTGGAGGAACTCGCCGGAAAGTACGGCGACCAGGTCACCGCCCGCCCGCTGGATGTCACGGACGCCGCGGCCGTCGAGGCCCTCGTGGCCGAGGCCGAGCGCGCGCTCGGCGCGCTGGACATCGCGGTCAACGTCGCCGGAATCCTGCGGGATTCCCAGGTCGTGGACCTGATGGACGAGGACTGGGCGGCCACGTTCGCCGTCAACACCAGCGGTGTTTTCCACGTCTCGCGATCGGCCGCCCGCCGCATGACCGCGCGCGGCCGCGGCACCATCGTCACCGTCGCCTCGAACGCGGCCGGCATTCCCCGCGTGGGCCTGTCCGCCTACGCCGCCTCGAAGGCCGCCGCTGTGATGTTCACCAAATGCCTGGGCCTGGAGGTGGCCTCACGGGGCGTCCGCTGCAACACGGTCTCCCCCGGCTCGACTCTGACCGACATGCAGCGCGCGATGTGGACCGCCTCCGACGACCAGGACCCGGCAGCCGCCGAGCGCCGCGTCGTCGAGGGAGACCTCGCGACGCACCGCACCGGCATCCCGCTCGGCCGGATCGCCGACCCCTCCGACGTCGCCGAGGCGGTCGCCTTCCTCGTGTCCGACCGCGCGCGTCACATCACCATGCACGACCTGTACGTCGACGGCGGCGCCACCCTGCGGGCCTGAGCCCGCCCGTCCCACAGGCTCCGCCGACCCCGGGCCGTTCCCTCCCCCGCAGGAGACATCGATGTCCACTTCTCTGCGCGAACCCACAGCCACGCCGCTGGTCTCGCCCGGCGCGGCAACCGCCCTGCTCGACGCCTACCGCCCGGGCACCGACCGGTTCCTCGCCTCGCCCCACCACACCCTGCTGGGCAAAGGAGCCGCCGCCCACGTCCCCCACGACACGCGGCCGTTGACATGGCGGGTGCGCGACGTACTGAACGCACTGCGGCGGGCCGGCGCCGTGGCACCGATCGTCGTCGGCTCCGTGCCCTTCGCCCCGGACGCACCGCACTCGCTGGCCTCCCCCCGGTCCGTCCAGTGGGCGCCGCCGCTGCGTCAGGACCCGCTCATCGCCCTGCCCGGGCCGCTCCCCCTGGAGGGCACCGTCTGGCAGGTACGGGAGGTTCCGGCGGCCGAGCGGTACGGCCAGGCGGTCGCCGACGCGGTGACGCGGATGCGGTCCGGGGAGTACACCAAGGTCGTCCTCGCCCGCACACTGGAGCTGACCTCACCCGACGAGCCGGATCTCCCGGCCATGCTGAGCCGCCTGGCCCGCCGCGACCCTGCCGGGTACACCTTCGCCGTCCCCAGCGGCCCCGGTCGCACACTCATCGGAGCCAGCCCCGAACTGCTCGTCGCCCGCAGAGGCGGCCGCCTGATCGGCAACCCACTGGGCGGATCCGCGCCACGCAGCCCCGACCTGGCCGAGGACGTCCGACGCGCGGCGGCGCTCCTGGAGTCGCCCAAGGACCTGCACGAGCACGCCGTCGTCGTCGACGCCGTACGCGAGGCGCTCGCGCCGTTCTGCACCCGCCTGGAGGTGCCCGAGCGGCCCACACTGGTACGTACGGCGGCAATGTGGCACCTGTCGACCACCGTCACGGGCGAGCTCGCCGACCCTGACGTCACCGCCCTGGAGCTGGCATCCGCCCTGCATCCCACCCCGGCGGTGTGCGGCACCCCGACCGACGTGGCCCGCGCCGTCATCGCCGAGTCGGAGCCCTTCGACCGCGGCCCGTACACCGGCATGGTCGGCTGGCAGGACGCGGACGGCGACGGCGAGTGGGTCGTGACGATCCGCTGCGCCGAGGCCGAAGGGCGCTCGCTCAGGCTGTTCGCGGGCGCCGGGGTGGTGGCCTCCTCGTCGCCGGAGGCCGAGACCGCGGAGACGGGCGCCAAGTTCCGTACCTTTCTCGACGCCGTGGGAGCTTCGCTGTGACCGTGTCCGCCACCACCCCGGGGATCGACGCCCCCACGTGGCCCCGGGAGTTCGCCGAGCGCTACCGCGCCGCGGGCTACTGGCGCGGCGAGACCTTCGGGGGCGTACTGCGTGAGCGCGCCGCCGCCCACCCCGACCGGATCGCCCTCGTCGACCCGGCCCCTGAGCGCCGTACCTGGACCTACCGGGAACTGGACGAGCGCGCCGACCGACTGGCCGCCGGATTCGCGGCGCGCGGGATCTCCCAGGGCGACCGGGTCGTCCTGCAGCTCCCGAACATCGGCGAGTTCATCGAGGTCGTCTTCGCCCTGTTCCGCATCGGCGCGCTGCCCGTGTACGCGCTGCCCGCGCACCGGGAGACGGAGATCGGCCACTTCTGCTCCTTCGCCGAGGCCGTCGCCTACGTCATCCCCGACCGGCACGCGGGCTTCGACCTCCGCGAGCTCGCGACGCGCATCAAGGAACGCACGCCGAGCCTGCGGCACGTCTTCGTGGCCGGCGACCCGGGCGAGCACACCGCGCTCACCGAGGTGCCGTGCGACCCGGTCGTCCTGCCCGCCGGACCACAGCCCCACGATCTGGCGTTCCTCCAACTGTCGGGCGGTACGACGGGAGTACCGAAACTCATCCCGCGCACCCACGACGACTACATCTACTCGCTGTGGGGCTCCAACGAGATCTGCGGCGTCGACGCGGACACCCGCTTCCTCGTCGTCCTGCCGGCCGCACACAACTTCCCGATGAGTTCGCCGGGTTGGCTGGGCGCTCTGTATGCCGGAGGCACCGTCGTGCTGTCCCCCGGCCCCGACCCGGCGACGGCGCTGCCGCTCATCGAGCAGGAGCGGATCACGATGACGGGGCTGGTGCCGCCGCTCGCCCTGGTGTGGACCGAGGCCGGTCCGGCGACGGAACACGACCTGTCGAGCCTGGAGTTGGTGCTCGTCGGCGGCGCCAAGTACAGCGAGCAGGCGGCGCGCCGTCTGGAACCCGCCCTGGGCTGCCGGCTGATGCAGGTCTTCGGCATGGCCGAGGGGCTCGTCAACTACACACGACTGGACGACGACTTCGAGACCGTGATCACCACACAGGGCCGCCCGATCTCCCCGGACGACGAGATCCGCATCGTCGACGACACCGGACACGACGTCCCCGAGGGCGCGTTCGGGCACCTGCTGACCCGCGGCCCCTACACGATCCGCGGCTACTGGCGCGCCCCCGGCCACAACGCGCGCGCCTTCACACCGGACGGCTTCTACCGCACCGGCGACATCGTGCGCCGCACCCCGACGGGCCACCTCGTCGTCGAGGGCCGGGCCAAGGACCAGATCAACCGGGGCGGGGAGAAGTTCGCACCGGAGGAGGTGGAGAACATCATCCTCGCCCATCCGTCCGTGCACGACGTCTCCGTGGTCGCGGTGCCCGACGCATACCTCGGGGAACGCTCCCTCGCCTACGTCATCCTCCGCGACAGCGCAGAGCTGCTGAAACCGGTCGCCATCAAGCGGTTCGTCCGTGACCGCGGCATCGCCGACTACAAGATCCCCGATCTCGTCGAGTTCGTCGACGCCTTCCCGCGGACGGGGGTCGGCAAGGTCAGCAAGAAGGGGCTGCGGTCCGCCGCGGCTGCCACCGAGCAGCACTGAAAGGCTCTTTCTCATGGCACTTCCCGCCATCGCCTCCTATCCGCTGCCGGCAGCGGACGAGCTGCCGGAGAACCGCGTCGCCTGGACCGCGGACCCCGCCCGCGCCGTGCTGCTCGTCCACGACCTGCAGAACCACTTCCTCGGCGCGTTCCCGTCCGGCGAGCAGCCGCTGACGGGGATGCTGGGCAACACCGGCCGGATGCTGGAGCGCGCCCGCGGCCTCGGCATACCGGTCGTCTACTCGACGCAGCGCGGCGGCCAGACGCCCCAGCAGCGCGGGCTCCAGCTCGACTTCTGGGGCCCCGGCGTCGCCGACGACGCCGATGCCCTCGCCGTGCCGGACGAGGTCGCGCCACAGCCCGGCGACAGGGTCCTGACCAAGTGGAAGTACAGCGCTTTCGTCCGCACCCGGCTGGCGCAGTTGCTGCGTGAGGCGGGCCGCGACCAGCTGGTCGTCATGGGTGTGTACGCGCACATCGGGGTGCTGGTGACCGCCTGCGACGCGTGGATGCGGGACATTCAGGCGTTCGTCGTCGCCGATGCCGTCGCCGACTTCTCCCGCGACGAACACGACATGGCCCTGCGCTGGGCCGCCGGCCGCTGCGCGTTCGTGACCACCACCGACGCGCTCTTCAAGGAGTTCTGAGCACCGTGGCCCTCACTCTGGAGCAGCTCCGCAGCGATATCGCCGACTGTCTCGGCGAGGACCCCGCCGACATCCCCTTCGACGAGAACCTCGTGGACTTCGGACTCGACTCGGTCCGCATCATGGCGCTGCTCGAACGATGGCGCCGCGAGCACGGCGTCGAAGCGGACTTCGCAGACCTCGCCGAGCAGCCGGCCATCAAGGCCTGGGCACCGCTGCTGAGGGCGTCATGACCGCCCCCACGACCGTCGGCACCGGCGCCGGCCCCCCGGCCACCGTGCTGCCGCTGACGGCGGCCCAGTCGGGCATGTGGTACGCGCAGGCCCTCGATCCGCTCAGCCCCACGCACAACACCGCGGAGTGCCTGGACATCGGCGGGCCGCTCGACCCGGACCTCTTCGCCGCGGCCCTGCGTCGCGTCACCGCCGAGGCCGACGCCCTGCGGGTGTGCATCGAGAACGGCCGGGACGGTCCGCGCCAGCGGGTACGCGCCACCGTCGAGCTGCCGCTGACCGTGCACGATCTGCGCGGCGGTGACGGCACCGACCGGAAGGCCGAGATGTGGATGCGCGACGGTGAAGGCGACGCCGAGCGGAAGGCCGAGATGTGGATGCGCGCCGATCTCGCCAAGCCCTGCGATCTGGCGACCGGCCCGCTCTTCCGGCACGCCTTGTTCCGGGTCGGCGAGCGGCGGTGGCTGTGGTACCAGCGCATCCACCACCTCGTCATCGACGGCTTCGGCTACTCGCTCCTCGTCCGCCGCACCGCCGAGGTCTACTCGGCGCTCGCCCGCGGCGAGGAGCCCGCCCCGCGCACCTTCGGAACCCTCGCCGACCTCGTCGCCGAGGATGCCGTCTACCGCTCGTCCGACGCCTTCGCGGCCGACCGCGCCCACTGGACGGAGGCCTTCGCCGACCGGCCCGAGGCGCCCCGGCTCGCGGGCCGCGGCGCGCTGCCCTCGCGGACGTTCCGTCGCCGCACGGCTCATCTGCCTCCCGAGACCACCGAGCGTCTGCGCGAACTGGGCGCCCGGCTCCGCGCGACCTGGCCGGAGATCCTGATCGCCGCGCAGGCCCTCTACACCTCCCGCGCCACCGGCCGCTCCGACGTCGTGCTCGGACTGCCCCTGATGGGCCGTATGGGGTCGGTCGCGCTGCGCGTGCCCGGCATGGTGATGAACGTGCTCCCGCTCAGGCTGGCCGTCTCCCCCGACGCGACCTTCGCCGAACTGGTGCACCAGGTCGTGCTCGGCATCCGCGAGACGCGCCGCCACCAGCGCTACCGCTACGAGGACATCCGCCGCGACCTGGGCCTGCTCGGCGAGAACCGCGCTCTGATCGGCCCGGTCGTCAACGTCATGCCCTTCGACTACGACGTCGACTTCGCGGGTGCGCCCGCGAAGGCCCACAACCTCGCCACCGGCCCTGTCGACGACCTGACGGTCCACGTCTACGACCGCGCCGACGGCCGTGGCCTGCGCATCGACCACGACGGCAACCCGGCCCTGTACGAGGACGCCGAACTCGCCGCCCACCAGGAGCGCTTCGTACACCTGCTGGACCGTCTCGCCGACACCGACCCGCGGCAGCCGCTCGCCGTTCACACCATCGCGACGCCCGCCGAACACACCTTGGTCCTGCACGAGTTCAACCAGACCGAACGCGCACTGCCCGCGACCACGCTCATCGGCCCCATCGAGGCGCGCGCCATACGCACCCCGGACGCGACCGCGCTGGTGTACGGGGACACCTCATGGACGTACGCGGAGCTGAACGCCCGGGCCAACCGGCTGGCCCGGCATCTGCAGAGCCTCGGCGCCCGGCCGGGTGCGGTGGTCGCGGTCTCGGTGCCCCGCTCGGTGGAGCTGGTCGTCACCGTGCTCGCCGCGCTCAAGTCGGGTGCCGCGTATCTGCCGCTCGACCCGGACTATCCGGCGCAGCGACTCGCGTACATGATCCGGGACGCGGCGCCGGTGTGCGCCGTGGTCGACCGTGCGGGACGCCTTCCCGAGGACACCGGGGCGGTCCCCCTCGTCGTCCTTGACGGACTCGACGTGTCCCCCTACCCGGCGGTCGACCCGGCGCGTCCGCTCACGCCCGCCCACCCCGCGTACGTCATCTACACCTCCGGCTCCACGGGCCGCCCCAAGGGCGTCGTCGTCTCGCACGGGGCGATCGACAACCGGCTGCGCTGGATGCAGCACACCTACCCGCTGACCGCCGACGACCGGGTGCTGCAGAAGACTCCGTCGTCGTTCGACGTGTCCGTGTGGGAGTTCTTCTGGCCGCTGCGTGAGGGCGCGGCGATCGTCGTCGCCGAGCCGGAGGTCCACAACGAACCGGCCGAACTCGCCCGCCTGATCCACGAACAGTCCATCACCACCTGCCACTTCGTGCCGTCGATGCTCCAGGTCTTCCTGGCCGAGGCCGACCCGGCCGCCTGCGCGGGGCTGCGCCGGGTCTTCTGCGGCGGTGAGGCCCTGCCCCGCGAGACGGTGAACGCCTTCGTGCGGGCGCTGCCCGACGTCGAACTGCACAACCTGTACGGGCCGGCGGAGGCCGCCGTCGATGTCACGTACCACGCGTGCGCCCCGCCCACGCTCCCGGACAGCGGCGGCCCGGTGCCGATCGGCAGCCCGGTGTGGAACACCCGCCTGTACGTGCTGGACGCGGCGCTCCAGCCGTGCCCGCCGGGCATCACGGGTGAGCTGTACCTGGCAGGTCGGCAGTTGGCCGACAGCTATCTGCACCGCCCCGCGCTGACGGCGTCCCGGTTCGTCGCCGACCCCTTCGGGCCGCCCGGGAGCCGGATGTACCGCACGGGCGATCTGGCGCGCTGGACCCGGCAGGGCGAGATCGAGTACCTCGGCCGCACCGACCACCAGGTGAAGCTGCGCGGGCAGCGCATCGAACTGGGCGAGATCGAGGCCGCGCTGATGGGGCAGCCCGGCGTGGACGGCGCCTGCGCCGTGGTGCGGGAGGACCGGATCGTCGGGTACGTGACCGGAGGCGCCGATCCCACGGCCGTACGGGCCCAGCTGGCGCGAATGCTGCCGGAACACATGGTCCCGGCGGCGGTCGTCGGCCTCGACGCGTTCCCGCTGAACCCCAACGGCAAGCTCGACCGTCACGCACTGCCCGCCCCTGTCTTCACCGGCGCCGAGGGCGCCGGACGCCCGGCCAAGCCGCTCGAGGAGGCGCTGACGCGGCTGTTCGCGGAGGTGCTCGGGGTCGAACTGGCCGGTCCCGACGAGGCGTTCTTCGACCTGGGCGGTACGTCGCTGCACGCGGTGAAGCTGATGGCGCGCGTGCGGGAGGAGTTCGGCATCGAGCTGACCATCGGCTCGCTGTTCGAGGCGCCGACCCCCGCCGCTCTCGCCACCCGTCTCAAGGCCGCGGGGTCCGCACGCGGCGCCGGCCTCAGAGGGAGCACTGCCGAGGACTCCCTCGAGGTCCTCCTTCCGCTGCGCACCGACGGCGAGCGGCCCCCGCTGTTCGCGTTCCACCCCGGCGGTGGCATCTCCTGGTGCTATGCGGGCCTGTCCGCCCGACTCGATCCGGACCAGCCTCTGTACGGCATCCAGGCGCGCGGTCTGGTCCGCGACGAGCCGCTGCCGGGCACTCTGCGGGAGCAGGCAGCCGACTACGTCGAGCACCTCCGCACGGTGCGGGCACACGGTCCGTACCGGCTGCTCGGCTGGTCCCTCGGTGGCATCCTCGCGCACACCGTGGCCTGCATGCTCCAGGAGGCCGGGGAGAAGGTCGAACTCCTCGCGCTGTTCGACGCGTTCCCGGCCGAGCAGTGGCGGGAGCGGCCCGCGCCCGAGGAAGGCGACGCGCTCACCGCGGTGCTGCGTATGGCCGGCTTCGACCGCACCGACGAGCGCACTCGCGACGACGTGCTGGCCACGCTGCGCCGGGCGGGCAGCCCGCTCGCCGGGCTCACCGACCGGACCCTGTCGAAGATCATCGAAATCGTGCCCCACCACGCGCGCATCGTGCGTGAGCACCAGCACCGCCACTTCGAGGGCGACCTGCTCTTCTTCACGGCAGCCGCGCCGCGGACAGAGAACTGGCTCACATCGAAGGCATGGCATCCGCACATCAGCGGCGCGATCGTCAACCACGACCTGGACTGCACCCATCCGCAGCTGTTGCAGGACCGCCACCTCGACGACATCGCCACCATCCTGGCGGCGCGCCTGAAGGAGCTCGACGCATGAGCCGTGAAGCCGGTCCGTTCGATCCGGGCCCCGACGGCAAGGACACCCACCTCGTGCTGGAGAACGCCCGCGGGCAGCTGTCCCTGTGGCCCGCCTGGTGCGCCGTACCGCCGGGTTGGAGCGCCCGCTTCGGCCCCGCCCCACACGACGCCTGCGCGCGCGAGGTGGATGCGGCCCGGGGATGACCGCTCCTTGAGTCGACACAGCGCACGGGCGGCGGGACGGTGGAGAGACCTCTTGAGAACCTGTGGGGCCCGCCACTGAGAGAGCGGCGCCCTGTCAGGAAGATGCGGGGCCCATGGACGGCCCACCACTCGGGGTCCTTCGGCGAGGCGCACGTTCACGGTCAAGGAGGCCGAGGGCACGGTCACCGCACAGCAGATCGGCGGTCCCGAGGTCAAGTGCGGCACGATCGCGGAGACCGAGAAGAAGAGCGCCGAGGAAGAGTTCCGCCGGGGCTTCAGGGAGGGTCTCCGTGAGACCAGGGGCACCGCCAGGGTCGCCCACATGCGCGTACCGCCGCCCGGTTCACGGGCCTCACGCCCGCCGCGGAGCGGCTGATGTCTGCCGTAGGTGCGTGCTCTCGGCGTGCCGGGCACAGGCCCACGTACTGGTTGTACGTGGGCCTGTGCCCGGTGCGGTGCAACTCTTGACGCATCGCCCTCGTACCCGCGGCATCCCTCGATCACCTGCCCTGAAACATTTCTGGGGGTCCACCGCATCAATGAGGTGAAGGCGGCGGACGCGAACTCGGGGGAAGTGCATGAGGCAGGTCCGGACCGACGAGTACCAGGAGTTCGCGGCGGCGCGTGCGGGGCATCTCTACCGGTCCGCCTGTCTGCTCACCGGCGGGGACACCCATCTCGCCGAGGACCTGGTGCAGGAGGCCCTGGGCCGGATCTACGTCCGCTGGAGCCGGGTCTCCCGGGTCGACAACCCCGCCGGGTACGCCCAGACCGTGCTCACCCGTACGTTCCTCGCCCACCAGCGGCGCCACAGCAACAGTAAGGAGCGGGCCACCGATCTGCTCCCCGATGTTCCCGATCCGCGTATCCCCGGGCCCGACGCCGACACCCCGCTGCGGCTGACGCTCGTCGAGGCGCTCGGGCGGCTGCCCGCCAAGGACCGGGCCGTGGTCGTCCTGCGCTACTGGGAGGACCGCAGCATCGAGGAGACCGCCGACGCGATGAACGTCAGCTCCGCCGCGGTGCGCACCCGGTGTGTCCGTGCGCTCGCCAAGCTGCGCGTGCTTCTCGGCGAAAACCTGGACGAGTACGCCGCTCCCTGAGCAGACCCCATGACCTCCTGGGCCTCATAGGCCTCATAGGCCTAGGAGGCCTCCTAAGACTCACGGTCTCAACAGCCCCTTGCAGAAACGGTGGTTTGGCATGCCCGATGACCGCAACGAACACGTCGACAGCCACTTCGAGGAGCGGTTCGGCGCCGCCCTGCGCGACGCCGGGGGCGCCTTCGAGACCGACCGGAACGTCCTCGTCGCCGCCGGTGAGGCGCACGGCCGGCGGCTGGTGGTGCGGCGGCGCCGGGCCGCCGTCGCGGGCGGCGTGGCCGGGGTCGCCCTCGTGGGGCTCGGCGGGGCGCTGCTCGTGCCCGGGGGCGGCGGCAGCGAGCGCGAGACCGGGAAGCGGTCCGTCGCCTCGGGCGGGTCCGCCTCGGCCTCCGCCACGCCCACGGGCCCCGTCTCCGGCGCCGAACTCGTCCGCACGCTCGAGAAGCTGCTGCCCAAGGGCACGTTCAGCGGGGCGCAGTCGCGCGGTACGGACGCGGAACTGGGGCCGTACGCCTATGTCGTGTACGACGACGGCCAGGGCAAGGCGGCCGTCAGCGTCTCCCTGAACCGGGTCGAGGCCGGGGACCTGATGGCGGCTCAGGCGACCGAGTGCCCGGACAAGGTGCTGACCCCGTACGACGACTGTGTGACGAGCAAGCTGGCCGACGGGTCGGTGCTCAGGCTCTTCCGCGGGTACGAGTATCCGGACCGTCGCGAGGACACGAAGATGTGGACCGCGGACCTCGTCACGCCGAAGGGGCAGCACATCGGTGTGATGGAGTGGAACGCCCCGGCGGAGAAGGGTGCGGCGATCAGCAGGGACGAACCTCCGCTGTCCACCGCACAGTTGAAGGAGCTGGTCACGGCTCAGGCGTGGCGGGCCGCCGTCGACGCCATTCCCGAGGAACCCCGGCAGCCGGACAAGGAGACCGTCCCGAACACGCCGCCGGGCATCAGCGGCAAGGCGATCCGCTCGACGCTCGTCTCCCTGGTTCCCGAGGGGGTCCAGGTGGTGGCCCAGGGTGGCCAGGAGACCGAGTACGTGTACCTCGTCCTCGACGACGGCAAGGGCAGGAGCCTGCTCCAGATCAATGTGCAGCCCGACATGTCCGACGTCGAGGACCAGCTCTTCGGTCCGGACGCGGAGACCCTGCCCGACGGCACGAAGGTCACCACGCGTCAGGCAGCGGGAGAGCAGGGCGGTGGGGTCGTGATGTGGACCGCCGACACCATCAGGACCGACGGAAGGCGGGTGGCGGTCAGCGCCCTCAACACCGGTGGGCTGAAGGATCCCAAGACCCGGGCCACCCCCGCGCTCACGATGGAGCAGCTCAAGTCGATCGCCATCAGCGAGAAGTGGCTGAAGCTGCGCTGAGCCATCTGGAGGACAACGGGCCCCGACGGCAGTGAGTGCCGTCGGGGCCCGGCCTATTTTCGAAGGGTTCCCGCCACCGGCTCTTTATTCAGTCTTGACCAGCGCATGACATCCATCCACCATGAGCGCCACACCCGCACCGGTACGTCGCACGGATCCACCCCCCAGCTCCACACCCCCCACTTCCGGAGACCCCGGAATCCCTGGAGAAACAAGGAGACTTCATGCGACTTCGCATCCGCGGCAGCGGCGCCGAAGGCACCAGCCCCAGACGCGGCAAGCGCACCGCCGCCTTCGCCGTCCTGGTGGCCCTCGCCCTCGCGGCCCCGATCACGGCCACGACGACCGACGCCACCGCGACCAGCGCCGCGCGCCCCGCACCCTCGGCGGACGACATCCGCCAGTACGAGATCCACATGCATTCGGACTCCAAGTCCCGCACGGCGCTCATGCAGTCGGGTGTGACGGTGGACGAGGCCGACAGCCACGGCGTCGTGATCTCCGGCCGCGCGGACCAGGTCAAGAAGCTGCGTCAACTCGGCTATGAGGTCACGCCGTTGGGTCAGGTACCCGACCGGTCCGACGGAACCGGCGACGTACAGCTGTTCGACTTCCCCACGGCCGACTCCCGCTACCACAACTACGCGGAGATGACGAGCGAGATCAACTCGATCATCTCGGCCAACCCGGGCATCGCCAGCCAGCGGGTCATCGGCACCTCGTACCAGGGCCGGAACATCGTCGCCATCAAGATCAGCGACAACGTCGGCACGGACGAGGCCGAGCCCGAGGTGCTGTTCACCCACCACCAGCACGCCCGTGAGCACCTCACCGTCGAGATGGCGCTGTACCTGCTGCGCGAGCTGACCTCGGACTACGGCACGGACTCCCGGGTCACCAGCATGGTCAACTCCCGCGAGATCTGGATCGTCCCGGACCTCAACCCGGACGGCGGCGAGTACGACATCGCGACCGGCTCGTACCGCTCGTGGCGCAAGAACCGCCAGCCCAACAGCGGTTCGACGGCCGTCGGTACCGACCTCAACCGCAACTGGAACTACCGCTGGGGCTGCTGCGGCGGCTCGTCCGGCACGACGTCCTCGGATACCTACCGGGGTACGGCGCCCGAGTCAGCGCCCGAGGTCAGGGTGGTCGCCAACTTCGTGCGCAGCCGGGTCGTCGGCGGGGTCCAGCAGATCAAGGCGGGCATCGACTTCCACACGTACAGCCAGCTGGTGCTCTGGCCGTTCGGCTACACCACGGCCGACACCACCACCGGCATGACGGCCGACGACCGCAACGCGTTCGCGACCGTCGGCGGGAAGATGGCCGCCAGCAACGGCTACACACCGGAGCAGGCCAGCGACCTGTACATCACGGACGGTTCGATCGACGACTATCTCTGGGGCTCCCAGAAGATCTTCGCCTACACCTTCGAGATGTATCCGGGTTCCGCCAGTGGCGGCGGCTTCTACCCGCCCGACGAGGTCATCGACCGGGAGACGGCCCGCAACCGGGACGCGGTGCTGCAACTGCTGGAGAACGCGGACTGCATGTACCGGTCCATCGGCAAGGAGGCGCAGTACTGCAGCTAGGAGCGGGGACAGGCAGGTAGACAGGTAGATAGGTAGCCAAGTCGCCAGGTAGCCAGGTAGCCGGGGAACTGCGGGCCGGTTGTTGCCGGTCGCGCGGTTCCCCGCGCCTCGGCTCGAGTCACGGCGACCGCCCTGACCGGTTGCTCGTTCTTCGGCCAGGACACCCCGTGCACCCAGGCGGACATGGACTCGGGAGTCGCCGCCGTGTGGCGGCCCGCCGACTTCGGGGACCCGGACGAGGCGACGATCCGCGCCGACCCCGCCAAGGGACTCACCTCGGCGGAAGGCATGTCCTTGCAGACGAAGTGACGAATGTGCCCGTTCCGTCCGGCGACACCGGAGGGAACGGGCACTTGGGACTTACTCGTCTAGGGCCTGTCCGGCGGGACAGGTCGCAGGAAAACAACGGAGCCTGATCAGCGCCGGTGAGCGGGGCCTGGTGCGTCCAACTGCAAGGCGGAGGAGGGCGTCGACGCGGAGCGTCGGCAACCGACGACAACGCCGCAGGTGGGCGTGCCAGACCCCGCGTCTGCGGCATGATCCGCCGGACAGGCCCTAGGGCTCGTCGACCTCGGCCGGAGCCTTGTCCGTGGCCTCGTCCGTGGCCTTGTCCTCGCCGTCGTCGACACTCTCGTCGAAGTAGGCGTCGAGGACCGCGTCCAGTTGTGACTCCCACTCCTTGAAGCGTGCCCGGGCCGTCGCCTCGATCTCGATCGGGTACCAGCGGCGGTCCGGCGTGTGCACCGTGATGGTGAACCGCTTCCCGAAGCGGGGCGACTCCGTCTCGATGGCGCCGATCTCGTCCCAACGGAACTCCGCCGCCTGGTCGTCCAGGCGCAGGTGTACGCCGCTGTGGTCGGCCTTGATCGAGGCGCGCCGGTCGGAGGCCTCGAAGACGGGCCCGTCGGGATCGGCCTCGGCCTCGGGCTCAGACTCGGAGTCAGGCTCCGTTCCGGGCGCGGTTTCGGCGTCGTCCTCCTCTTCGGAGGACGCTTCGGAGGAGGCCTCGGCGGCGGGCTCCGCGTCCGGGACAGCCTCGCCCGAGACAGCCGTGTCCGAGACAGCCTCCTCTGTGGCGGTCTCCTCCGCCGCAGCCTCCTCCACCGCGTCCTTCGGCTCCACGGGCACGGGTGACGTAAGCCCGGGGATATACGCCGGGTTGACCGCGGCGGCGTCCAGGGGCTGGCTCTTCGAACCTATGCGCTGCTCCACAGCGGGCAGTATGGTCGAAGATCCTGTGTCAGGAACAGCCAGCCCCTATATAGCTACACGGCCGTTATACGAAAACGCTCAGCACCGCCGCCACCGCGAACCCGGAGACGGACAGGACCGACTCCAGAACCGTCCAGGACTTCAGGGTGTCGCGCTCGCTGATGCCGAAGTACTTGGCGACCATCCAGAAGCCGCCGTCGTTGACGTGCGAGGCGAAGATCGAGCCCGCCGAGATCGCCATGATGACGAGGGCGACGAAGGCCTGGGAGTGGTCGCCCTCGGCGAGGAGGGGCGCCACGATGCCGGCCGTCGTGACGATGGCGACGGTGGCCGAGCCCTGGGCGACGCGCAGGACCACGGAGATCAGGTAGGAGAGGACGAGCACCGGCAGGCCGACGTCGTTGAAGGTGTCGGAGAGGGCCTGGGCGACACCGCTGGCCTTCAGTACGGCGCCGAAGATACCGCCCGCGCCGACCACGAGCAGGATGTTGCCGACCGGCTTCAGCGACGAAGTCGACACCGTCTCAAGGGACTTGCGGGACCAGCCGCGCCGGATCCCGAGAAGGTAGTACGCGAGCAGCAGGGCGATGGTGAGGGCGACGAAGGGGCTGCCGAAGAACTCGATGACCGAGCGGCCGGTGGAGGGGTCCAGCGCGATGGAGGAGAAGGTGGCGGCCAGGATCAGCACCAGCGGCGTACCGATGATGGCGAGGACCGTGCCGAGCGGCACCGGGCTCTCGCGCGGCTCGACGCCCGACGCCCGCTGCTCCTCGATGACGGCCAGCTTCGACTCGGCCGCCGCCTCGACCATGTCCTGCGGTACGGCGACGAAGATCCGCCGGCCGATCCAGGCGGAGAAGGCCCAGGCGGCGAGTACGGCGGGCAGACCACAGACGATGCCCATGAGGATGACCCAGCCGAGGTCGACGTGCAGGAGGCCCGCCGCGGCCACCGGGCCCGGGTGCGGGGGCAGGAACGCGTGGGTCATCGACAGGCCCGCGAGCAGCGGCAGGCAGTAGAGCAGGATCGACTTGCCGGAGCGCTTGGCGGCGGCGTACACGATCGGCGCGAGGACGAAGATGCCGACGTCGAAGAAGACCGGGATACCGAAGATCAGGCCGGTCAGGCCCATGGCCAGGGGTGCCCGCTTCTCACCGAAGAGGTTCAGCAGCCGGGACGCCAACACCTCGGCGCCGCCGCTGACTTCGAGGATCGCGCCGAGCATCGTGCCCAGGCCGATGATGATCGCGACGTGGCCGAGGATGCCGCCCATGCCGGACTCGATGGTCGAGACCGCGTCCGACCGCTGGACCGTGCCGAAGAGTTCCGTGACCGACAGCCCCGCCGCCAGGCCGACGGTTATGGAGACGGCGAGCAGCGCCACGAAGGGCTGGAGCCTGACCTTGATGATCAGGATGAGGAGGAGGGCGATTCCGAGGGCGGCGACCGTGAGCAGGCCCGCGGTGCCGTCGATGAGGAGGAGCAGGCCGCCGGTGTGGGGTGGGGTCTCGGTGGCGGGCGCTGTCGCTGCGAGCGGAGACGAGAGCAAGGGGGACCTCTTCTTGTTCTTGAGAACATCGTCCGGGGGTTGGGGGGGTGCCCCCCGTTCGGCGCAGCCGGGCAGGGGGTATCGCGGTGCGGCGCCCCAGGGATGGCAGATGCCGGGCGCCGCACCGTGATGACGTACGAGGTGCGGGAGAGGTGGGGAGAGAGACGTCAGCCGAGTACGGCCAGCGCGTCGATCTCGATGAGGAGTCCGGCCGGCAGACCGACGTAGACCGTCGTGCGGGCGGCGGGGGGCGCGGTGAGGCCCTGCTCCTCGAAATAGGTGTTGTACATGCCGTTCATCTCGGCGAAGTGATCGACGTCCGTGAGGTAGACGCGGATCATCATCACGTCGTCCCAGGTCGCGCCGCCCTCTTCGAGGATCGCCTTGACGTTGGCGAGGGTCTGCAGGGTCTGCTCGCGCAGGGTCGGGCCGGCCGGCGTCGGGGGCCGGCCCTCGACGGCGGGCAGGAAGCCGACCTGCCCGGCGACCTGAAGGATGTTCCCCTTCTTCACGCCGTGCGAGAACTTGGCGGGCGGGGTGGTGTGGGTCTTCGGGGTGAGGGCGATCTTCTCGGTCATGAGGTGGCTTCCTTGGAAGGGGCTGGGGCTGGGGGTCTGCCGGAGTACTCGCCGCTGATCGCGTCCGCCGTACGGCGCACCAGCGGGAGCAGCGTGAGGAGTTCGTCGGCGGTGACGACGACGTTCGGGGCGGAGACCGACATCGCGGCGACGACCCGCCCGTCGGCGCCGCGGACGGGGGCGGCGACGCAGTTGATGGACTCCTCGTGGCCACCGAGGTCGGTGGCCCAGCCCTGTTCGCGTACCGTCGCCAACTCCTTGAGAAAGGCGGGGGCGTTGGGGGTCGAACGGGCCGTGTACATGGGGTAGTCGAGCCTCTCCGCGAGGGCGCGGCGCTCGCCCTCGGGCAGGTCGGCGAGGAGGAGTTTCGCGACGGCCGCGACGGTGATGGCGACGGGCTTCCCGATCCGCGAGTACATCCGCACGGGATAGCGGCTCTCCACCTTGTCGATGTAGAGGACCTCGTTCTCCTCGTACACCGCGAGGTGCACGGTGTGCCCGCACTGTTCGTTCAGCCGTACGAGATGGGGGTGCGCGATCTCCCGGACGTCCAGGTTCTCGATGGCCTCCTGGGCGAGCGCGAAGAGGCGGGCGCCGAGGCGGTAGCGCTGGTCGGACTGGCGGTGGACGAGCCCGTGCTCGTGCAGCGTGCGCAGGAGGCGCAGCGCCGTGGACTTGTGGACGCCGAGCCGGTCGGCGACCTGCCCGAGGTCGGCGGGGCCCTCGGCGAGCAGCGGCAGGATGCTCAGCGCTCGGTCGACGGTCTGGCTCATGGGGTACATACCTCCTCGTCGGCCCGTGTGACGGCGTCGGTCCAGCCGGGGCCGAGTCGAAGTGTCTCCCACGCCTGGTCGTCCAGGGCGGCCAGCCGGTCGGCGTGGTCCCGGGAGGGGGGCGCGGCCAGGTCACCCGGGACAGTGAGGGCGGCTGCCGCCATGAGGTGGCCGTGCCGCAGCCGCTCTTGGGCGGGCAGGCCGCGCAGGGTGGCGGAGAGGAATCCGGCGGCGAAGGCGTCACCGGCGCCGACGGGGGCGACGACGTCGACGTGGAGGGAGGGGACGAAGGTGACGGTGTCGGCCTCGAAGAGGGTGGCGCCCCGGGCTCCCTGTTTCACGACCAGTACCCGGGGCTCGGGCAGCGCGGCCCGGATCGCGGCCGGCCCGCCGGTGACCCCCCAGGCCGCCTCGGCCTCGTCCTCACCCACGAACACGAGGTCGCTGCCGCGGGCCAGGTCCAGCAGGACCTGGCCGGCTCCCTGGTGGTGCCAGAGGTCCACGCGGTGGTTGACGTCGAAGGAGACGAGAGGGCGGGCGGGCCGCGGGGCGGTCAGTTCCCGCAGCAGCGCCAGACAGTCCGCGGAGAGCGCGGGGGTGATGCCGGACAGATGCAGGACGCGGCCCGAGCGGACGGCGCCCAGGTCCACGTTGTGGGCCGCCATCGCGGAGGCGGCCGACCCGGCCCGGTAGTAGGCCACCTCGTGGGTGTCGGTCGCCCGGTCGCTCGCCGTACGGAAGTAGACGCCGGTCGGCCGCGTGGGATCACGGCGTACGGCGGAGGTGTCGACGCCGAACGAGGTGATCGCCGCCAGCAGGTGATCGCCGAACCCGTCGGCGCCGACCCGGCTGACCCACCGCACGGAGTGCCCGGCCGCGGCGAGCGCACACGCCACGTTGGACTCGGCGCCCCCGATGGCCCGCTCGAACGACGGCACGTCGGCGAGCCGTCCCGGCCGGGACGGCAGGAACGTGACCATGGACTCGCCGAGCGCGACGGCATCCACGGGATCGGTGCATCCGTTGTCCGTCACGATGGCTGGAGCTCCTTGCTCTTGCGTTCAGCGGCGCCGTTGACCCTGCGTCGGCTGGGATGTTAGACAGCACTGAGCACCATACGCAATGACCGTTGCACACCATGCAACGCAAGCACCTCATCAGGGAGGCCCCATGGGCGCCGACACCGCCGCAGCACGCCTCGCCGCCCTCGCGGCCGACCGCGTCGACCACCGCTTCAAGGGCCTCCCCCCGGACGCCGAGGGCCTGACCGTCGGCGAGCTGACCGCCCAGCGCCGCAACCTCTTCACCGGCGGCTTCACCACCCCCGTCCTCGCCCTCTCCGCCGAGCGCCTGACGCACAACCTCGCGCTCATGGAGACGTACACCACCCGCCACGGCCTGACCTTCGCGCCGCACGGCAAGACCTCGATGGCCCCGCAGCTGTTCTGGCAGCAGATCGAGCGCGGCGCCTGGGGCATCACCCTCGCGGTCCCCCACCAGGTGCGCGTGGCAAGGGAGTTCGGCATCCAGCGGGTGTTCCTCGCGAACGAACTCGTCGACGCGGCGGCGCTGACGTGGATCGCCGCCGAGCTGAAAGCCGACGCCGACTTCGACTTCATCTGTTACGTCGACTCCGTACGCGGCGTCGAACTGATGGACGCCGCGCTGCGGGGTACGGAGACGACCCGCCCCGTGGACGTGGTCGTCGAGCTCGCCGCCGGTGCCGGGGCCCGTACCGGCGTCCGCACGGAGGCGGAGTGCGCGGCCGTCGCGGATGCGGTGGCCGCCACGACGACGCTCCGCCTGGTCGGCGTGGCGGGCTACGAGGGCGAGGTCCCGAAGGCCGACCCGGACCGCGTCCACGCGTGGCTGCGCCGGCTGACCGCGCTGGCGGTGGACTTCGACAAGGCGGGGCGGTTCGCGGAGGTGGCGGAGATCGTCGTCAGCGCGGGCGGCAGCGCGTGGTTCGACGCGGTCGCGGACGTCTTCGCGGAGATCCCCGCACTGTCCTCTCCCGTACTGAAGTTGCTGCGCTCGGGCGCGTACGTCTCGCACGACGTCGGCCACTACCGCCGGGTGACCCCGTTCAACCGTGTACCGGAGGAAGGCGCCCTCCACCCCGCGTTCCGCCTCTGGGCCCAGGTCGTCTCCCGGCCCTCCCCCGATCAGGCTTTCGTCAACGCGGGCAAGCGGGACGCGGCGTACGACCTCGATCTGCCCGAGGCGCAGGTCGTACGCCGGGACGGTGCCGAGCGCCCCGCGACGGGCGTCATGGTCACCGGCCTCTCCGACCAGCACGGCTGGCTCGGGACGACGCCTGAGGCGGACCTTCAGGTCGGGGACTGGGTGGGCATGGGTCTGTCCCATCCCTGCACGTCCTTCGACAAGTGGGAGCTGATTCCGGTGGTGGAGGGGGACGGGACGGTCGTGGATTACGTACGGACGTTCTTTTAGCGGGAGGGGGGCGCGACGGGGCCGCGCGGAGCGCGGGAGACGGACTGGAAACGGGCGGGTAGGCGGGAAAACTCGCGCCGGAGGCGCGGAAAGGGACGGCACGCATGGACCTGGTGATCAGAAACGCCACCGTCGTGGACGGCACGGGCAAGGCCCGGTATGACGCCGACATCGGGATCGACGCGGGCCGCATCGCCGCGATCCGAAGAAACGGCCCCCGACTGCACGGACGCCGGACGCTGGAAGCCGACCGTCTCGCCCTCGCCCCCGGTTTCATCGACATGCACGCCCACAGCGACCTGGCCCTGCTTCGCGACCCGGACCACAGCGCGAAGGCGGCACAGGGGGTCACCCTCGAAGTCATCGGCCAGGACGGACTGTCGTACGCCCCCGTCGACGACCGCACCCTCGCCGAGGTCCGCCGCGCGATCACCGGCTGGAACGGCCCCGGCGACGACATCGACTTCAGCTGGCGCTCTGTGGGCGAGTACCTGGACCGGCTCGACGAGGGCATCGCGGTGAACGCGGCCTATCTCATCCCCCAGGGCACCGTCCGTATGCTCGCCGTCGGCTGGGACGACCGCCCGGCGACCCCGAGGGAACTGGACCGCATGCGGCAGCTGGTCGCCGACGGCATGCGGGAGGGCGCCGTCGGCATGTCCTCCGGCCTCACCTACACCCCCGGCATGTACGCCGAGGACGCGGAACTCACCGCACTGTGCCGGGTGGTCGCCGAGTACGGCGGCTACTACTGCCCGCACCACCGCTCGTACGGAGCGGGCGCCCTGGCGGCGTACGAGGAGATGGTGGCCCTCACCCGCGAGGCCGGCTGCCCGCTCCACCTCGCCCACGCCACCATGAACTTCGGCGTGAACGAGGGCCGGGCGCCGGAGCTGCTCGCCCTCCTCGACCACGCGCTCGCCGAGGGCGCGGACATCAGCCTCGACACGTACCCCTACACCCCCGGATCCACCACCCTCGTGGCGATGCTGCCGAGCTGGGCGGGCGAGGGCGGCCCGGAGGCGATCCTCGCGCGCCTCGCGGACGACGACACCGCCGAACGGATCCGGCACCACATGGAGGTCATCGGCGCGGACGGCTGCCACGGCGTTCCCATCGAGTGGGACACGATCGAGATCTCCGGCGTCACCGACCCGGCGCTCGCCGCCCACATCGGCCGCACGATCCAGCAGTCCGCCGACGAACGCGGCGAGACCCCCTGGGCCATCGCCCGCCGTCTTCTCCTCGACGACCGGCTCGGCTCCACGATCCTCCAGCACGTCGGTCACGAGGAGAACGTCCGCACGATCATGCGGCACCGTGTGCACACCGGCGGCTCGGACGGCATCCTGCGCGGCGCCAAGCCGCATCCGCGCGCGTACGGCACCTTCCCGCACTATCTCGGCCGGTACGTGCGGGAGTTGGGCATCCTCTCCCTGGAGGAGTGCGTCGCCCACCTCACCTCGCGCCCGGCGGCCCGGCTGCGCCTCCCCGACCGCGGCCTGGTCCGCGAGGGCTACCGCGCCGACCTGGTCCTCTTCGACCCGGACACGGTCGCCGCCGGCTCGACCTTCGAGGCGCCGCGCACGCTCCCCGTCGGCATCCCGTACGTCCTGATCGACGGCCGCTTCGTCATCGAGGACGGGCGGCGCACGGACGTCCTCGCGGGGCGGGCGGTCCGCCGTACTCCCCGGTGACCGCCCGCCCCGTACCCCTTACTCGTTACTCGTCACTCCTTACGGCTGGGGCAGGGTGCACCCGGTGCGGCTCAGGTCGAGCTTGTTGTCGAGGCCGAAGCAGGGGACGATCTGGTAGGTCTCCTGCGCGTAGTTGATGCCCTGGCGGACGGTGACGTTGCCGCTCGCGTCGACCTCGCAGGGGTTGTTCACGGTGCAGGTCGCGCCGTCCTCGTTGCCGGTGTTGTTGACGGCGACGACCTTGCCGGTGGCGTTGTCGATGACGGGCGAGCCCGAGGTGCCGCCGATGGTGTTGCAGGCGGAGGTGTAGCGGACCGAGTCCTTCCAGGTCCAGTCGCCCTCCTTGATGCGGTACACGAAGCCGTCGATGGCGCAGGTGTAGATCCGCTTCCAGTACCCGGAGACGACCTTGATGGCGGTGCCGGCGACCGGGTGCGTGTCCTGAAGGGTGAGCGCGCTGATGCCGTACGCGCTCTGGATCTGCGCATAGGTGCTGGTGAGCTGGTAGATCGTGACGTCGGTGTCGGTCATCGTCGCGTACGCGACCTTGCTGGCGCGCAGCGTCGCGACCCTCGTACCGGCGGAGTTGAGCAGGCCGAAGGTGCGGGTGGAGGCCTGGTCGACGATGACCTCGCCGGGCTCCGGGAAGCCGGTCTCCAGGCAGTGGCCGTTGGAGAGCACGAGCGCGGGGTCGTCGGCCTCGGAGGCGGGCATGCGGATGACCGAGCCGGAGCAGTTGCTGAGCGAGACGGTGCCGGCGAAGTCGACGGCCTGAATGGCGGGTGCGGCCGCGGTCTCGGCGGATGCGGTCGCGGTCTCGGCGGTCACGGTTTCGGCCGCCGCGGTTTCCGGCGCGGGAGCCGCGACCGCGGGTGCCACGCCCGCCCCGGCGATCACCAGGGCGAAGAGCGCGGCGACGAGAGGCTTTCTCATGTGGGGGTCCCCTCTTGCGACGTGGGCGACCGGAGATCTTCCGGCCACTTCCAGTTTTGTCATGCGCATTGTGAAGGGAGGGGCATGAGGGGGCAAGGAGTTGTTTCCGGCCTGCAGATCGGCCAACCAGCGGGAAACGGCGGCTAATTGGGCTTCTTGGTGGCACCCTTGCCGCGACCCGGGTTGCCGTTCGAGGTCTCCTGACCCGGTTCGGCCGTGGCGCTGGAGGTTCCGGTCCCGCTCGGCTCCGCCGCGCTCGCGGAGGCGGCGGCCGAGGCGGACGCGGTCGCGCTCGGGGAGGCCCCGGCGGGACCCCCGGACGCCTGGGACCCTCCGGGCGACGCGGCCGTGGCCGACGCTCCCGCGGTCGTCGTCGTACCGTCCGTCGACGCCGTCGACGCCGCCGCTTCGGGAGACGAGGTCGCCTCCGGGTCACCGTCGCTCTCGCTCCGCCCCGAGGGCCGGGGATCCGTGGACGTTCCGGAGTCGAAGAGCCCCGAGACCACCGCGGCGAGCAGCACGACGCACACCGCCCCACCGGCCACCGCCCCCCGGCGCAACAGCCGGGCCCGGCGACGGCGCAGCAGCCGGTCGTGGCGGCCCGACGGATCCTCGGCCGTGGCATCCCGTACGTCGGGGACGGCGTCGAGCACGGCGGTGTCGCCGCCGTCCACGTACGTCTTCCGCCAGCCGTGCGCCTCGGCCGGGTCCGCGTACGCCTCGTAGGCCGGCGGCGCCGCGCCATCGCTCTGCGGGAGGTACACCTTCGGTGCGGCTTCGGGTATGGCTTCGGATTCGCCGTTCTGCCAGGACATGAGGGCGGATTCTAGATACCGCAAGGGCTTGCGGCACAGCGAGAAGACAAAGGGGGTCATAGCGCCACGTCTCACGTGGTGGAAAACACGCCCCGCGATGCGTTACGCGGCCGTAAGCTCACGGACATGCAGGTGATCCAGTCCACGAAGCTCGCCAACGTCTGCTACGAGATCCGGGGTCCGGTGCTCGAGGAGGCGATGCGGCTGGAAGCGGCCGGTCACCGCATCCTCAAGCTGAACACGGGCAACCCGGCCGCCTTCGGCTTCGAGTGCCCGCCGGAGATCCTCGAGGACATCCTCCGCAACGTGTCGTCCGCGCACGGCTACGGCGACGCGAAGGGCCTGCTGGCCGCGCGCCGCGCCGTCGTCATGCACAACCAGACCCTCGGCATCGAGACGGACGTCGAGCACGTCTTCATCGGCAACGGCGTCTCCGAGCTGATCGTGATGGCCATGCAGGGCCTGCTGGACGACGGCGACGAGGTGCTCGTACCGGCGCCGGACTACCCGCTGTGGACCGCCGCCGTGTCCCTGTCCGGCGGCACCGCCGTCCACTACCGCTGCGACGAGCAGGCGGACTGGATGCCCGACCTCGCGGACGTGGAGCGGAAGGTCACCGACCGCACCAAGGCCATCGTCATCATCAACCCGAACAACCCGACCGGCGCGGTGTACGACGAGGCGATGCTGCGCGGGCTGACCGACATCGCCCGCCGGCACAACCTCCTCGTCTGCTCGGACGAGATCTACGACAAGATCCTGTACGACGGCGCGACCCACACCCCGACCGCCTCGGTCGCCCCGGACCTGCTCACCCTCACCTTCAACGGCATGTCGAAGGCCTACCGGGTGGCCGGCTACCGGGTCGGCTGGGTGGCGATCTCCGGCCCCCGCGCGCACGCCGACTCCTACATCGAGGGCCTGACGATCCTCGCGAACATGCGACTGTGCGCGAACATGCCCGGCCAGCACGGGGTGGTCGCCGCACTCAGCGGACGGCAGACCATCACCGACCTGGTCCTGCCGGGCGGGCGGCTGAAGGAACAGCGGGATGTCGCGCACGAGCTGCTGACGCAGATCCCGGGGGTGAGCTGCGTGAAGCCCAAGGGGGCGCTGTATCTCTTCCCGCGCCTCGACCCGAAGGTCTTCAAGATCAAGGACGACCGGCGGATGGTCCTCGACCTGCTGCGCCGCGAGAAGATCATGGTCGTCCAGGGGACCGGCTTCAACTGGCCCGAGTCGGACCACTTCCGGGTGGTCACCCTGCCGACCGTGGGTGACCTGACGGACGCGGTGACCCGGATCGGGAACTTCCTGGACGGCTACAGCCAGCCGTGACGCTCACCCTGTGTGCGCGTTCTGACGAGCTCCGCGACCCGACTCAACTTTAGACGAAATCCAAGCTAGGATGGTTTCCTGTCAGAGCACAGGAGGCCATCCCATGTACGAACCGATCCGTACCAAGTCGGTGCACACGATGGCCGGCACCACCTCCGACTTCCCCCACCGGTCGCGCGAGGAGGAGCTGGACATCCAGCTCGCGGGTCATCTCGCGGCGCTGCTGGCGGTGACGGACGAGCTGCGCGCGCTGGCGCCGTCCGACGACCTGGACGCCGCCGCCGGACGGCTCGCCGAGCAGGTGGCCCGGCTGCGCGGAGGGCTGCCGCCCCTGCGAGCGTCGGCCGCCGCCGCCCGCCACGAGTCACGTCTCGCGGCCCTGCACCAGCGGGCGCACGCCCTCGCCGGCCGCGCCCTCGTCGTCGCGGCGTCCCGCGCGGACACGGCGGCGGCGATCCTGTCCGCCGAGCGCATGGACGCCCACGCCGCCACCACCGACCCGAGGGAACTCGCGTCCCACTGAGCCGACAGGCTCACCCGAGCCCACGGCTCCCCCGTACGGCCCCGGTCCGCGCGCACCCGCAGCGACGTGCGGACCGGGCGCCACACACCCGCCGGTCGGTCCGGTCATCGGAGGCTGCCGTTCCGGTTGCATACCGGGATAGGTCCGACACTCCCCGTTCACCCGCCGCCACGGGGAATGTTGGGTTCCGGGAGCACTCTCCTCGGTGTGAGACGCATCGCGGGAATCGTCCTGGCGGTCCTGCTGATCGGCGGCGTGGTAGCAGCCGTCGTCGCAGGCCGCGAAGACCAGGACAAGGGCACGGCAACGAAGACCGTGCAAGGAGTGATCGGATCGGAGAAGGCGGAGTTCTTCGCCGATCCCGACGTGGTGAAGGCCCTCGCTGCCAAGGGCTACACCGTGAAGACGGAGACCTCCGGGTCCTGGGCCATGGAGGGCCTGGACCTCAAGGGGTACGACTTCGCCTTCCCTTCCAGCCAGGCTCCGGCCGACGAGCTCGCCGACAAGTACGACGTACGGCAGCCGTTGCCCCGGCCGTTCTACTCGCCCCTCGTGGTCGTCGCCCATCGCAGCGCCGCCGAGGTGCTCGAGGACAACGGCCTGGCAACGCTGGACAAGAACACCGGCACCCTCAAGATGACCGCGTATCTCGACGCGGCCCGCCGCGACCGGACGTGGCAGCAGCTCAAGGGGGCCAAGGCGCACGGTGAACTGACCGGCACCCTCTACATCGCCACCACCGACCCCGCCACCTCCAACTCCGGCGCGCTCTACCTCGCCGCCGCCTCGTACGTCGCCGACGGCGGCCGGGTCGCCGCGGACACCGCCGCCGTCGAGCGCACCGCGCCCCTCATGCGCAAGCTCATCAGCGTCCAGGGGGCCCAGCAGTCCAGCACGGACGCGGCATTCCGGGACTTCATCAGCGGCGCCGGCAACCCGCTGGTTCTCGCGTACGAGTCCCAGGTCGCCTCGCTGCTCATCCAGGGCGAGGACGTCGGCGACCTCACCGTCCTCTACCCGGACACCACGGCGAACAGCGACCACACCGTCGTACCGCTCACTCCCGAAGGCCGCGCACTCGGTGAACTCCTCAGCACCGACCCCGCGTTGCGCAAGCTCGCCGTGCGGCACGGGTTCCGGCCGCAGGGCACGGCCGCGGAGTTCACGGCGGCGACCGCCGACCGGGCCAGGTATCTCAACCAGAAGCTGACCGGCGTCCGGCAGGCGCCCGTGCCCGCCTCCAAGGTGCTGCACGAGATGACGCGCCGGGCCGGAAACTAGGGGGAAGCACCACATGACCACCGAACACAACGAGTTGACGCTCACACCTCCCGAGGCCGTCACACCCGTGCCCCGCGAGAAGGCGGGCGGGCTGGTGCCCGTCGACCCGTCCGTGCAGGACGAGATGGCACGGCGCGCGGCCGAATACGTCGGCGGGCTCGCCGTCCTGGACGCCCGCTCCCCGGAGTTCGCCGGGAAGGTGGGAGAGATCGCGGGCCTGGGCGCCAGTGAGATGCGGGGCGCCGCGGCGCAGTCCAACCGCATGCTGGAGCGCACCATCCGCAGTCTGCCCTCCAAGGGCGAGGACGCACAGTCGCACGTCGCGGGCTCGCTCGTCGAACTCCGGCGCGTCGTGGAGGACCTGGACCCGCGCGACCTGTCCGCGAGCAAGGGGCGGAAGTTCCTGTCGAAGCTGCCGGGCGGCAACAAACTGCGCGACCACGTCGCCAAGTACGCCTCCTCGCAGGCCACCTTGAACAAGATCGTGGGCTCACTGCGCGGCGGCCAGGACGAACTGCGCCGCGACAACGCCGCCCTGCAGACCGAACGCGTCCGGCTCTGGGAGACGATGGGCAAGCTCCAGGAGTACGTCGTGCTGACCCAGGCCCTGGACACGGCGGTCGAGGAACACATCGCCACCGCCGAGGCCACGGACCCGGCCCAGGCCGACACCCTCCGCTCCGACGTCCTCTTCCCCGTACGCCAGAAGCACCAGGACCTGCTCACCCAGCTGGCGGTGTGCGCACAGGGCTACCTCGCCATGGACGTCGTACGCCGCAACAACGACGAGCTGATCAAGGGCGTCGACCGCGCCGCCACCACCACGGTCTCCGCGCTGCGCATCTCCGTGATGCTCGCCTCCGCCCTCGACAACCAGCGCAAGGTCGTCGACCAGGTCAACGCCCTGCGCGGCACCACGGAGGACCTCATCCGCGGCAACGCCGAAATGCTCGCCACACAGAGCGGCGAGATCCAGCGCATCGCCGCCGACCCGGCCGTCGGCGCGGAGACCCTCCGCAGCGCCTTCCAGCAGATCTACCGCACGCTCGACGCGATCGACACGTACAAGGTCCAGGCCACCGAGGCCATGGCCGCGACAGTCGAGTCCCTGACGTCCGAACTCCAGCACGCGTCCGCCTACTTGGACCGCAGCCGCTCGCAGGGCGCCCTGGAAGGCGGGCTCGCATGAGACACGTACGCCTGGCCGCCCTGACGGTGCTCGCGCTGCTCACCGCGTGCACCACGCAGCAGCAGCCGCAGCCCGAGGACAACGCCCCCCGGCCCGGCACCCTGCGCGTCCTCGCCTCCAGCGAACTCGCCGACATGGCCCCGGTGCTCGAACAGGTCCGCGAGGACACCGGCATCACGGTCCGCCCCACGTACATGGGCACACTCACCGCCGTCGACCTGCTCGCGAAGGGCACGGTGGACGACTCGTACGACGCGCTGTGGCTGTCCTCCAACGACTATCTGCGGCTGCGCCCCGAGGCGGCGAAGAAGGTCGTCTCGGAGACGCCGATCATGTCGAGCCCGGTGGCCATCGGGGTGAAGCCGGCGACCGTGAGCGCCCTGGACTGGCAGCCGGACGACGTCACCTGGTCGCAGGTGGACCAGGCCGTGACGGACGGGAAACTGACGTACGGCATGACCGACCCGGCCGACTCCAACTCCGGTTTCTCCACGCTGATCTCGGTGGCCTCGGGCCTGTCCGGAGCGCAGTCGGCACTCACCGACGCGGACGTGGACGAGGCGACGCCGCGGCTGAAGCAGTTCTTCAAGGGGCAGAAACTGACCTCGGGCTCCTCCGGCTGGCTGGCGGAGGCGTACGAGCGGCGCGGCACCGTGGACGCCCTGCTCAACTACGAGTCGGTCCTCAAGGGCACGAAGGGGCTCACCGTCATCCGCCCGAGCGACGGCGTGGTGACCGCCGACTATCCGCTCACCTCGCTCGCCTCCTCCAGCAAGGACACCCGCGAGACGGTCCGCCGTCTCACCGAGGCGCTGCGCACCCCGGCCGTCCAGCGGCAGATCACCGAGACCACCCTGCGCCGCCCGGTCGTCGCCTCCGTCGCCCCGGCCGCGGGCCTCGACACCAGCCGCCGACGCGAACTGCCCTTTCCCGGCAGCCGGTCCGTCGCCGACGGGCTCCTCGACTCGTACGAGAACCAGCTCCGCCGGCCCTCCCGGACCGTATACGTCCTGGACACCTCGGGCTCGATGCGCGGCGACCGCCTCGACCGCCTGAAGAAGGCACTCACCTCCCTGACGGGCGACTTCCGCGAGCGCGAGGAAGTGACGCTGATGCCCTTCGGATCGGAGGTCAAGAGCGTCCGCACCCACCTCGTACGTCCCGCCGACCCGCAGACCGGGCTCGACGGCATCCGCGCCGACACCCGCGCCCTCAGCGCCAGCGGCGACACCGCGATCTTCACCTCGCTGGAGAAGGCGTACGAGCATCTGGGCGCCGACGACGACACATTCACGTCGATCGTGCTGATGACGGACGGCGAGAACACGGCGGGCGCGGACCCGGAGCACTTCGACGGCTTCTACCGCGCACTGCCGGACGCGGAGCGCGAAATCCCCGTCTTCCCGATCCTCTTCGGCGACTCCGACCGTGGCGAACTCCAGCACATCGCCGACCTGACCGGCGGCCGTCTCTTCGACGCCCAGAAGGGCTCGCTCGACGGCGCCTTCGAGGAGATCCGTGGCTACCAATAAGTTCGTCGGCTATCTCGAGTCCCGCAAGAACCTCACCGGCAGCGCCTGCGGGCTCGTCGGCCTCGCCCTGACCTTCACCGGGCTCGCGGGCGCGTACTGGCCTGTCGTCGTGGTGGGCCTGTACGGCGCGGGCGCCCTGATCGCCCCGCCGGAGCGCCCGCCGCTCCCCGACTTCCCGGACCCCTCGGCCCAACTCGACGAACTGCGCGTTGACTTCGGAAAGCTCCGGGATTATCTGAACGGCATCGAGCTGCCCCCGGCAGCCGCGGGCCGGCTCACCGAGCTGACCGAAATCCTGACCGCCCTGCTGGACCCCGGCTGGGTGGCCGCGGTCCTCGCCCAGGACCCGGAGGGCGTGCACGCCCTGTCCCGCGCCGTACGCCAGGACATCCCCGAGGCCGTCGACACCTTCGTACGCACAAGGTGGTGGACCCGCCTGACCCCCGGCACCGAACCCCCGGAGCGCCACCTGGAACGCCAACTCACCCTCCTCCACGAGGAGGCGGACCGCCTGGCCGCCGCCCTACGGGAGACGGAGGCCCGCCGCCAGGAGTCGCACACGCGGTATTTGGAGGACCGGGGGCGCTCGTAGCGGAAGCCCACCCCGTCGAAGGCGAGCTGTACCTGGTGATGGATCCGCCCACAAGCACCCGAACCTGAAGAACGCTTCAAGCGCGGGGCACTAGCGAGCTCGGGTCCTCACGGACGAACATGGAACGCATGAGTGACGAACCCGCACGATAGAGCCGGGCAACCACCCACCCCGACATGTGGGTTGACCCGGACGACGACCCCCGCCACAGCGAAGGAGTCAGTCCGGACGGCGAGCTTGCGACGCTGCAGGACTTCCTGGCGGGCTACCGCATGACCTTGCGGATGAAGTGCGAGGGCCTGGATGCGGAGCAACTGGCCCGTCGGTCGGTTCCGCCGTCGACGATGTCGCTGTTCGGCCTGGTTCGGCACCTCGTCGAGGTGGAACGGGACTGGCGCAACTGGATCAGCGACGGTGATCCGCTGCCGAAGCTGTACGGCGAGCGTGACGCGGACTTCGACGGAGCTGTCGCCGAGCAGGCCGAGGTCGACGCCGCGCTGGCCGAGCACCCGGATCTGAGCGAGCGTCTGGGGAAGGACGGGATCGCGGTTCGGGAGCTGATGGTGCACAGGATCGAGGAGTACGCCCGTCACTGCGGGCACGCCGACCTGTTGCGCGAGTGCGTCGACGGAAGGGTGGGCCAGTGACGAGGGGGTGCAGGCGGCGGCAGCCGCCCAGCCAGGACATCGTGTGCTCGAGCGTCCAGTGGTGCCGGCCCAGCCGGATGCGTTGACCGCCCAGACTTCCCGTAGGCGGTCCTCGCAGTGTGGGTTCATCCCGACCGCACCGCGAGAACCATAAGGATCACCACCACCGCGATCAACAGGGCGACCTTCAGCGCCTTGGACCAGGTCTCGCCCGTCTTCTTCTCGTTCTCCTCCTGCGGCGGCGGGTCCGGCAGCGGCACCGGCGTGGGCCCGTTGAACACGTCGTGGCCGGTGGTCGCCGCGCGGGTGCACCAGGGGCAGGACGGGAGATGGGAGCCGTAGGCGTGCAGGGGGCGCAGTGGGCAGATCTGTACCTGGGAGCGCTCCTTGTCGAGGGCGCGCAGCCAGGCTTCCGCCGGGGGCCGGGCGGCCGGGGCGAGGACACCGGGGCCGAAGGCGGCGCGGGCCAGGGTGAGCAGGTCGGCGGGGAGGACGGTGGGGTCGATGGTGCCGCGTGGGATGACGACCAGCTCGGGGCGTACGACGTAGGAGCAGCTGGCGGCGATGTTGTCCTTGACGGTCGACTCGGACGCGCTGTCGTGCGGGACGCCGCCGAAGGGGTGGTTGCCGGCCGTGAGGAGTTGGTAGACGAGGACGGCGAGGGCGAAGTTGTCGGTGGCGCGGGTGGCGGGGCCGCCGGCCTGCCGCTCGGGGGACGAGTAGTCGGTGGTGTGCATGAGGCACGGGAAGAGTTCCCCGGTGAGCGGGTCGGTGAAGGCGATGGAGTCGCAGTCGAGGAAGGTGACGAAGCCGTGTCCGTCGACCACGACGTTGTTGCTGGAGAAGTCGCCGATGACGAGGTTGTCGTGGTGCATGCGGGCGGTCATGAAGGCGAGGTTCCAGGCGACGCCGAGCAGAAAGCGCCAGTCGGCCCGCTCGGCGAAGAGTTTGAGGCGCTGGGCGCGGGTGAACAGGCCGATCAGCTGGACGTGTTCGGGTTCGCCGAAGCGGCGCATGGCGTAGCCCAGGAAGTCGCCCCGGGCGCTGCGGGCGAGGGCCGTGGGCCAGGCCAGTTCGGGCGGCTGGGAGGCGTTGGTGGGGCGGGCGGCGAGCGGGGACATGGTCAGCATCCGGGTCAGCCGGCGCTCCTGTTCCGGGCCCGGGGGTTCGCGGTAGAGCTTGACGACGGTCCTGTCGTCGCCGACCACCGGGAAGACCGCCGCCTGGCCGCCGCCCTTCAGCGGCAGCTCCGCGAGGGTGACGGGCTTGCCGTCCAGGAACACGGTGAGGCCGCTCATGGGCGCGCCTTGCGCACGGCCCGCAGCAGGGTCTTGTCGTCGGCGTTCAGGGCGGTCAGCCGGTCCGACCTGAGCAGTGTGGCCAGCCCCTCGTGGGCGGTGTCGGGCACGGGTCCGGGAGTGTCGAGGGAGCGGAACACGGCGTCGGCGAAGGACGCGTTCGGGCTCTGCGCGCCGTTGCCGGAGCGGGCGAGCGCGGCCTGGGCGAGTCCGTCGGTGGACAGCAGCACCCCGTCGACGCCTTCGTCGGACACGCACTCGGTGTGCACCCAGCGGGCCGCGTCCGGTGAGGTGAGGAAGACCGTCTCGTTGCTGTACTCGCTGGCCGCGGCGGCCTGCGGCAGCAGATGGAACTGGCGCTCGCCGTCCTCCGTACCGGCTCGTAGGACGACGAAGCCGTCGCCGACGGTGAGATGGCCGAGCCAGCCCGGGGCGAGCACCACGACGGTGAGGGTGGTGGCGAAGTCCGCGGCGTCGGCGCCGGTGGTGTCCAGGAATGTCTTGCTGACGTCGTGGAAGGCGTCCTCGAGGAGTTCGTGGACGCTGTCGCCGGGTTGGCTCTGGGCTGCCGCGGCGGCCCGACGGGCGAAGTGCTCGGCGGCCAGCTCGACCGCGAGCCGCGCCCCCTCCTCGGAGCGCGGCCGGCTGCCCGCGCCGTCCGCGACCGCGAGGACCGCCACCGAATTCGACACCGTGTAGGCACAGGCGTCCTGGCAGGGCAGGCCCTGGCGCCGGTGGCGGTAGCCCTCGACACTCATGCCGTGGATGCGCCACGGCGTCGACTCGAGCTTCTCGGCTCCGGCCATGGGTCAGGATTCCCAGGCCGGGCGCTGGGTCTTGAACTGGCTGAAGATCTTCTCGAAGACCTCGTCGCCCGCGCCCTTCTGCTCGGCGTTCGCGCTCGCGGACATCATCTGGAGCAGCTCGCGGAACGGGAATCCCTGCAGCCGGGCGTTGAACTTCGGCGCGAAGGCCTGGAGCACCTGCTCGCCCATGTCGGTGATGCCGCCGACCCCGATCGCGTACAGCCGGAAACGGCGGGCGATCTGTTCCTCGGCGAGCACGGGTATCAACCGGTGCCAGGAGTCGGTGAGATGGCCCGTGCCGTCGGTCGGCAGTCCGTCGGTGACCAGGCAGATCTGCGGCCGGTAGTACTGGAGTCCGGAGGCGCGCAGCTCGGCTTTGCGGGCCGCCACGATGTGCATCGACAGCTCCAGCGCCTCCGTCATCAGGGTCACCCCGGCGGCGGTGAGCTGCGGCGGCCGGAACATGTGGGCGGGTACGAAGGGGCTCACCGGGGCGCGCGGGGGGAGGAGTTGGGGCCCGCGCCAGGCGCCGACGCCCTGGCCGCCGAAGGTGATGACTGCGACCTCGACGCTGTAGCTGAGGCTGACGTCGTCGTGCAGTTCCCGGGTCCACTCCATCAGCGCGTTGTTGAGTGTCTGGATGGGCGCTCCCGCCATGGAGCTCGAGGTGTCGAGGCAGAGCACCAGGGGCAGGCGCTGCGCGTTGTTCTCGAACTCGATGTCGGCGTACTCCGCCGGCATGGTGGGCGGGTGTTCGCTGTACATCTCTGTTTCTCCTGGTCTCAGGGCCGGGTCTCAGGGCCGGGGTCTCAGGGCCGGGTGCCCTTGGCGTGCCGTCCGGCGGCGGGCGGGAAGGCGTACAGGACGTCGGAGTCCCGCTCCCGTGCGTCGGTGACATCGACGAGTCCGCCGGGGGCGGGCGGCGGGCGCCCGGGCTCCGCCCACACCGCCCGGTACAGGACGTGGTCGAGCTCGACATAGCCCTGGGGGTGCAGTTCGGTGCGTACGACGGCGGACCTCGCGGGCCCCGACCTGCCGCCGACCTCACGTCCGTACCGGGGGCCCGGTGTGACCCTGATCCGGGTGGTCGTCTTGTCCTCGGCCCGGGTGTGCGCGGACGCCGGCACGGCTCCTACGCCGGGCGCGGCGAGGCGGTGGGTGTGTCCGGAGCCCCGGGAGGAGCGGCGGACGAGGATGAGGAGGAAAGCGAGAAGGAGGACGAGGACGGCACACAGGGCGGCGAGGGTGGCCTTGTCGAAGGTGGAGGAGTTCCCGTCGGCGGTCGGCTCCTTGGGGGCGGGCGACTCGACGAGGGTGGGTCGGTCGGAGGGAGTGGGTCGGTCGGAGGGGGTGGGGGCGATGGAGTACGCACGCGCGGAGCGGTACGCCGTCCCGTTCGCGGCGATCAGATCACGGCCCTTCAGCTCGCCGTCGGCCAGCCGGGCGCACAGGTCTCTGGGGTCCTTGGGGTGGCAGGCCCCGACGGTCTCCAGCTCGTTGAGGGCAGGCCCTGTCAGCCGGGAGATCGTGGCGTCCTCGGCCACATAGCCGGTCGACGCCAGCAGCAGCAGCGCCGTGCCGCCCTCTCCGGTGCGCTGCCCTGTCGGCACCTGGACGACGAGGCGCTCCCTGTTGTCCCACACGGTCTTCTCGAGGGCTCCGCGGTCCGTCTGCTTGCCGTCGAAGGGCACCTCGTCGTCCAGCCTGACGACGACGGTCCCCTCGTCGATCCACTGGGACCAGCACCGCAGGCGAGCCTCGAAGTCCCCGCCGCACTCCTCGGCCGCCGAAACCGCCCCCGCGGGCACCACCGCGACCAACAACCCCAAAAGCGCGACGAAATACAGTGCACGTCTCATGGAAACCCCCGTGGCCCGAAAGGCACTCGCCCATAGTGAGGGCAACCGGCGTGCGCCCGGAAGGGGTTTGGGGCACCTGACGGCTTTCACTTCCACAAAGCGCGTTTCACTTCTACAACTTGAAAACCTGGTGGCAGCGGATGAACATCTGCCGCGCCCGTTCCACCCAATCGCTGGCCAAAGCATCAAAATCTGTTTGTGTCACCCGGCAGGTCAGCGGCAGATCGCAGACCCCGGCAAGACACGGACGCGGCCCTCGTACGTCCCACACGGACAGCATGGGATTCAACTGTTCGGTATTCCATGCGTTCGATGCCGCGGCGGCGACGGCCAGTTGGTCCTGGCGCAGATAATGACCGTCCGTCGCGAAGGCGACAAGGAGCCTTTTGGTCGTCATGAAGCGCACCGTGACCATCCGTCCCGTCTCCTTGAGATCGAATTGCAGGGACACGGAAACGGTGTCGGTCACGGTGTGGTAATTCCGTAACGCCACCCAGTTCTGCACCAACCTCCGCCAGTGGGCGCCCACTTCGAGCACCTCGTGATCCCGGCCGGCAAAAGGCTCCCGGCCGGGAAACGACTCAGGCGTCGCCACGGCCCACCGCCTCGGCGACCATCGCGTCGGTCAGCCCCGCGTCCAGCAGTGCCTGGGCGTGCAGCAGCAGGCAGGAGGGCACGGACACGCTCGTACCACTGCGACGGCGGACCGCCAGGTCGCGGGTGCGCACCTTGATGCTCCGGGCCACGGTGGGCGGCGGCCAGGACGCCGGTTGGGGAGTCGGCTCCAGCAACTCGGTCAGGAGGACGTCCAATGGGGGCCGGTCCTCGGGACGT
Organism: Streptomyces sp. SD15; assembly: GCF_054462255.1. NCBI lineage: Bacteria > Bacillati > Actinomycetota > Actinomycetes > Kitasatosporales > Streptomycetaceae > Streptomyces > Streptomyces sp. SD15. The sequence continues at coordinate 171,161 of NZ_JBTLMO010000009.1, forward strand.
TTGGCCAGGCAGCGCCCGACCAGTTCCCGCATTGCCTCAGGTACGCCGTCGAGTTCGGGCTCGGCGAGGGCGACCCGGTAGCGCACCGCCTCCCCGCTGCCGTGCGGCGGCCGGCCCGTGAGGGCGTACACCAGGACCCCGCCGAGGGAGAAGACGTCGCTCGGCGGGCCCACCCGCGCCCCCTTGACCTGCTCGGGCGACATGAACGGCGGGGTGCCGACCACGACGCCGGTCAGGGTGAGCCCGGGGGCGCCGTCGACGCGGGAGATCCCGAAGTCGATAACGCGGGGCCCGTCGGAGGCGAGGAGGACGTTCGCGGGTTTGAGGTCCCGGTGCACCACGCGGGCGGCGTGGATGGCCTGGAGCGCCTCGACCAGGCCCGCGCCGAGCCGGCGTACCTGCGGCTCGGGCAGCGGGCCGTCGGTGCGAACCGCTTCGGCGAGCGAGGGTCCGGGCACGTACATCGTGGCCAGCCAGGGCAGTTCGGCCTCGGTGTCGGCGTCGACCACGGCGGCGGTGTACGCGCCGCTCACCACCCGGGCGGCGGCGACCTCGCGCGCGAAGCGCTCCCGGAACTCGTCCTCCGCCGCGAGTTCCGGCCGCACCACTTTGACGGCGACCTCGCGCCCGGCGGGCGACCGGCCGAGATACACCCATCCCATGCCCCCGGAGCCCAGCCGCCCCACGATGCGGTACGGCCCGATCTTCATGGGGTCGCTGACCGGCGTGCGCATCCCGCTCACCTCATTTCAGGGTTCGTTGCAGGATGTCCCGAGTGTCCCGCGAAATCCCCGTCGGGGCAGAGGTGATGGCGGAAATGAGGGCCGGGATTACGTTCGACCCCACGACGGCCGACGTCCGGGGCCCGCACACCAGAAAGCCGGTGCCCCGCACACCAGAAGACGCTGTCGCCGATCCGCTGCCGGGGACCCTTCTCGGAAACCGCCAACACTTCGGGCCAAAGTGTTGGCGGTTTCCGGCACCCCTGGGGTGCCGGAGACACCGCCGACCAGATTCGTCAACCGCATCACCAGAAGGCCGGGGCCCGCACACCGTTGTGCGGGCCCCGGCCTCCCGGGATGGTGCCACCGCGGCCGATCGCGACGACGTCGCAGGTCAGGGCATGTCGGACCGGCCGCGGAGATCCATGGCAGGACCTAGCCCAGGCGCTGCACCAGCGCCCGGTACTCGTCCCACAGCTCCTTCGGTGTGTGCTCGCCGAAGGTGTTGAGGTGCTCGGGCACGAGCGCCGCCTCCTCGCGCCACACGTCCTTGTCGACGGTGAGCAGGAAGTCGAGGTCGGACTCGGACAGGTCGAGACCCTTGGTGTCCAGGGCCCCCTTGGCCGGCAGGATGCCGATCGGCGTCTCGACACCCTCGGCCCTGCCGTCGAGGCGGTCCACGATCCACTTCAGGACACGGCTGTTCTCGCCGAAGCCCGGCCACACGAACTTGCCCGCGTCGTTCTTGCGGAACCAGTTCACGTAGTAGATCTTCGGGAGTTTCGCCTGGTCCTTGTCCTTGGCGACGTCGACCCAGTGACCCATGTAGTCGCCCATGTTGTAGCCGCAGAACGGCAGCATGGCGAACGGGTCGCGGCGCAGCTCGCCGACCTTGCCCTCGGCGGCGGCGGTCTTCTCGGAGGCGACGTTCGCACCGAGGAAGACGCCGTGGTTCCAGTCGAAGGACTCCGTCACCAGCGGTACGGCGGTGGCGCGGCGTCCGCCGAAGAGGATCGCCGATATCGGCACGCCCTTGGGGTCCTCCCACTCCGGCGCGATGATCGGGCACTGCGCGGCGGGAACGGTGAAGCGGGCGTTGGGGTGTGCGGCGGGCGTCCCGGACTCCGGTGTCCAGTCGTTGCCCTTCCAGTCGATCAGGTGGGCCGGAGTCTCCTCCGTCATGCCCTCCCACCAGATGTCGTTGTCGTCGGTGAGCGCGACGTTGGTGAAGACGGAGTTGCCCCACAGCGTCTTCATCGCGTTGGCGTTGGTGTGCTCACCTGTGCCGGGCGCGACGCCGAAGAAACCGGCCTCGGGGTTGATCGCGTAGAGGCGGCCGTCCTCGCCGAACCGCATCCAGGCGATGTCGTCGCCGATCGTCTCGACCGTCCAGCCGGAGACGGTGGGCTCCAGCATGGCGAGGTTGGTCTTGCCGCAGGCGCTCGGGAAGGCGGCGGCGACGTACTTCGACTCACCTTGCGGCGGCGTGAGCTTGAGGATCAGCATGTGCTCGGCGAGCCAGCCCTCGTCGCGCGCCATCACGGACGCGATGCGCAGGGCGTAGCACTTCTTGCCGAGCAGCGCGTTGCCGCCGTAACCCGAGCCGTACGACCAGATCTCGCGGGACTCCGGGAAGTGCGAGATGTACTTCGTGGAGTTGCACGGCCACGGCACGTCCGCCTCGCCCTCGGCCAGCGGCGCTCCGAGCGTGTGCACAGCACGCACGAAGAACCCGTCGGAGCCGAGCTCGTCCAGGACGGGCTGTCCCATGCGCGTCATGGTGCGCATGGACACGGCGACGTAGGCGGAGTCGGTGATCTCGACGCCGATCGCGGAGAGGTCCGAGCCCAGCGGGCCCATGCAGAACGGGACGACGTACATCGTCCGGCCCTTCATCGAGCCACGGAAGACGCCCTGATCTCCCGTGAAGATCTCCCGCATCTCCGCGGGGTCCTTCCAGTGGTTGGTCGGGCCCGCGTCCTCCTCCTTCTCGGAGCAGATGAACGTCCGGTCTTCGACCCGCGCGACATCGGTCGGGTCGGAGGCGGCGTAGTAGGAGTGGGGTCGCTTGATCGGATCGAGCTTCTTGAAGGTGCCCTTCTGGACGAGCTCCTCGCTCAGCCGCTCGTATTCGGCCTCGGATCCGTCACACCAGACCACGCTGTCCGGCTGCGTCAGTTCTGCGATCTCGTTGACCCACGAGATCAGTTCCTTGTGCTGGGAGGGAACGGTGGAGGGAGCCGCGATGTCGCGCGCCACGATTGCTCCTAGATGAGGGGTTTTGTTTTTGGTGCCCCGTGGGGGCTGCGACCCGGATGCTTCGGGGCATGGAAGCCCATGGCGCTCATCCGGTGCCGACCGCACTCATTTGATCATCCGATGGTACCGCGCATCTGTCCAGATGGCCGCACAACTGAGCGGAGTGACCATCGCCACTCACGCGCGGCTCACCTCGGGGTTTCCTTCCGCACATCGCGGGTTCATCCAGGGCGCCCCTCGCAGGCCCGGACAACGCGTGAGATCATGGCCACTTCTGGCCGATGATTGCCTCGTACTGATACGTAACTTACGGTTCCGTAGGTACGATTCGGCGCATGACTGCGCCCGTCCCCGACGCGCCCACGGACTCGCCGGCCGCAGGCCGCGGCCCCGTGGCGTCCCCCCTGCTGCACGAGACGCACGAGATCAAGCCCAAGCTGCGCGGCTGGCTGCACCTGGGCATGTTTCCGGCCGTTCTCATCTCCGGCCTGGTGCTCACCGCCCTCGCGAACTCGACCCGCGGCCGCATCGCCTGCGGAATCTTCGCCCTGACGGCCTGCCTGCTGTTCGGGGTGAGCGCGCTCTACCACCGCGGCACCTGGAGCCCGCGCATGGACGGAGTGCTGCGCAGACTCGATCACGCCAATATCTTCCTGATCATCGCGGGCAGCTACACACCGCTGACCATGCTGCTGCTGCCGGGGGCCAAGGGGCAGTGGCTCCTGTGGGGCATCTGGGCCGCGGCGGCGGCCGGTATCGCCTTCCGGGTGTTCTGGGTCGGCGCCCCGCGCTGGCTCTACACCCCCTGCTACATCGCGATGGGCTGGGCGGCCGTCTTCTTCCTGCCGGACTTCATGCGCACGGGCGGGATCGCCGTCCTCGTCCTGGTGATCGTCGGCGGACTGCTCTACAGCGCGGGCGGCGTGATCTACGGGATCAAGCGCCCCAACCCGTCACCGCGCTGGTTCGGCTTCCACGAGGTCTTCCACTCCTTCACCCTCGCGGCGTTCGTCGTGCACTACGTCGGCATCTCGCTGGTGGCCTACCAGCACGCATAACCCCCACCGGCGGGAGCTACCCTCCCGACCAGCCTCTTTCCAGGGCCGCGGCTTCAAGCCGCGGCCCTTTGCCATGCCTTGACGGCGCATGACAGCCCCCACGGCTACGGCTTCACCGCCCTGTGGCTGTCCATCGCCGGGTTCGGCTTCGGCTTCGCCGTGGTGCCCGCGATGTCCGCCGCCCTCGGCGCCCTGCCCCGCGACCGGGCCGGCTGGGGGTACCCCCACGCCCTTAAGGCAGTGGGGGAGGCGGAGGGCTCCTGATGACCGTGCGCCAGGTGGGCAGCGCGATCGGCATCGCCCTGCTCGGCTCGCTTCGTCGCGCTGCCGGCCGCGGCGCTGCTGCCGGGGACCCCGCAGGTCGAGCCCGCGTCGAAGGAGGACACCGCCATGGCTCCGACCCCCGTGGATGCCGGACAATGAACAGCATGGCCGCCACCGCACACAGCACCTCTTCCGCTCCCGAACCCCAGCTGGGGCTCCGGGAGCGGAAGAAGAGGAAGACCCGGATCGCGATCCGCGACGCGACGTACCGACTGATCCAGCAGCAGGGGTACGAAGCGACGACCATCGAGCAGATCGCGGAGGCGGCCGAGGTCTCCCCGTCCACGGTGTTCCGCTACTTCCCGACCAAGGAGGACATCGTCCTCACCGACGAGTTCGACCCCGTCCTCGAGGAGGAGCTGCGGTCGCGGCCCGCGGACGAGCCGTGGTTCGACTCCCTGCGGTATGTGATGACGAAGGCCGTCGGCATCGGGAACGCCGAGGAGCCCGAGGTGAGCCGGCTGCGGACGCGGCTGATGGTCGAGGTCCCCGCGGTGCGCTCCCGGATGATGGAGAGCATGTCGCTCACCGGCCGCCTGCTGTGCCGGGCCATCGGCGAGCGCACCGGCCGGGACCCCGACAGCCTCGAAGTGCGGGTGTTCGCGATGTCGCTGATCGGCGGGCTGATGGAGACCTCCCTGTACTGGGCCGAGGGCGGCCACCAGGAGGATTTCGCCGAGATCGTCGGCCGCGCGGTGGACGTCCTGCAGCACGGTCTGGCCGCCGCAGGCCCGGAGGCCACGGGCGCGCCCCGCATGACATCCTGACCTGGTGAACGGACCGGAGATCCACGTGGAATTCGCCCCCGAGCTGGGGGTGTTCGTCCCGCACGGGCGGCGCGCGGGTGCCACTCCGGTCGGCACCGACGGATCCTCCACGCTCGGCCATGTCGTCGAGTCGCTCGGCGTTCCGCTGACGGAGGTCGGCACCCTGGTCGTGGACGGCCGGGAGGTGCCCTTCTCGCACATCCCGGTGGCCGGCGAGTTCGTACGGGTGCTCACGGTCGAGCGCCCGCAGGAGGTCCCCGGCGCCCCGCTCCGCTTCCTCCTCGACGTTCACCTCGGCACCCTCGCCCGCCGGCTGCGCCTGCTGGGCGTGGACACGGCGTACGAGTCCACGGACATCGGCGACCCGGCCCTCGCCGCCCGTTCCGCCGCCGAGCGGCGCGTCATGCTCAGCCGTGACCGCGGACTGCTGCGGCGCCGCGAGCTGTGGGCGGGCGCCTTCGTCTACAGCACCCTGCCCGACGACCAACTCCGTGACGTACTGGGCCGGTTCGCGCCCGAGCTGAAGCCCTGGACGCGCTGCACGGCGTGCAACGGCCTGCTCGGGACCGCCACGAAGGAGCAGGTCGCGCATCAGCTGGAGGGCGGCACCGAGCGGTCGTACGAGGTCTTCGCGCAGTGCGGGGAGTGTGGACGCGCCTACTGGAAGGGCGCGCACCACGACCGCCTGGAGGCCATCGTGGGGCGCGCCCTCGCCGAGTTCGGAAGCTGACCGGACAGGCCCTAGCGGCGCTTCAGGTCCTTCGCGCCGCAGGCCACCCGGTCCTTGTTCGGATCGAGGCCCAGCGGATCGTCCTTGCCGTTGACCTTCAGTCGGCCGTAGTCATTGGTCTTCAGCCAGGCGCAGCGTGAGGCCGTCGTCTTCTTCACCTCGTCCGGGAAGACCGTCGGCACGCAGACGTTGATCGAGCCGTAGTGCCGGTCGCAGCCGGAAAGGGTGGGACTGACCTTCTGCGAGGTCTTCTTCTTGCCGGGCTCCTTGACGGTTCCCTCGAGGGAGTCGGCGAAGGAGTGGACGTGCGCGGAGGCGGTGTCCGCGGCGGCGAGTGCCGACGGGCCCTGGAGGTGCACCCACTTGGCGATCGAGGGGACGCCGTTCGCGTCGACCGCGAAGAGCATGTACCAGCCGGGCGGCGCCAGGTTGGGGTTGCTCGTCACGTTCAGGTCGACGTTGTTGCCGTCCACGCTCAGCGGCAGGTCCACGAACCGCTGGTTCGGGTCCGAGGAGTGCGTCACCGCGGCCGGGCGGATCAGCTCGGCCTTGGCGATGGGCCGGTCGACCGTGATGCGCTGCGTGTCGCCGTACACCCACTCGTTGTCGATCACCGAGGTGATCGTCGGACGGGTGCCCTTGAAGAGGTAGGGCGGGGTGTAGATGGACACGTCGTGGTTCCAGGTGCCGTTGCCCGGGTTGTCGCCGGTCGTCATCACCCGGCCGTCGGGCAGCAGGAACGCGGACGAGTGGTAGCCGCGCTCTTCGGGGTCGGTCGCCACCTGGTCGAAGGTCGAGGTCGCCGGGTCGAAGATCGACGTCTCGTACACCGGGTTGGCGCGGTTGTGCAGGGCGCCGCCCGTCTCCAGGACCTTGCCGTCGGGCAGCAGGACGGTGGAGACGTACATCTTGCCCTGGGCGCCGGTCTGGGCCACCTTGCCGTTGCCGAGGTCGACCGTGCCCTGCGGGATCGGCGGGCCCGCGACGTACGTCGGGTTGGCGGACTTCAGGTCGATGATGTCGGTGAGCCGGTTGGCTTCCGGGTTGGAGTCGATGTTGCCGCCGCCGATCGTCAGCACCTTCTGGTCCTGGGCCGGGGGCAGCAGCACGCTGGCGGACTGATCGCGTTCGTCCTTGTTCTGGAGGCCCGGGATCGCCGTCGTCGTGTTGGCGTCGTAGTCGTAGATCGCCGAGCCGGTGCCGGGGGTGCCGTTGCCGAAGACATGGCTGCCCGAGTAGAAGAGCCGGCCGTCCTGCATCAGGATCATCGACGGGTACAGGCCCCAGTACGACCAGGTCTGGTTGACCTGCCACGTCGGCAGCCACTGCTGCTGGGCGTCCGACCAGAGCTCGGCGGTCACCGAACCGGTGGAGTCCTCGCGCAGCCCGCCGAAGGAGATGATGTCACCGTTGCCGAGCTCGGTGGCCGACGGATACCAGTGGCCGTCGTTCATGTCGTTCGTCTTGTTGTACGTCTCGGTGGCCGGGTCGAAGATGTACGAGTCCTTGTATCCCTCGTAGCCGTGGGAACCGTCCGCCGCCGGGAACGCCTTGTTGCCGCTCATCACGAGCACGCGCCCGTCGGAGAGCTGGACGTGTCCGGCGCAGAACATGTCCTTCGGCGTGGGGATCGTCTTGTACGTGCCGTTCACCGGGTCGTAGACCGCGCTCGTGAAGGTGCCCGCGTTGAACTGCTCCTCGCTGTTGCCGGAGCCCGCGATCAGCAGCACCTTGCCGTTGTTGAGGACGACGGAGTGCATGGAGCGCACCGGGTTCTGGGTGGGCAGCACGTCCCACTTGCCGTTGGCGCACTGTTCGGCGGAGCCGGTGCAGGTGGCCGGCGGGGGCGTGTCGGCGACCTGTTCCATCGTGTAGTCGTCGGTGGTCGCGGCGCCGGTGCCGTACACCGAGACGCCCCAGGTGATGCGGTCGGTGCCGGCCGGGACAGCGGGCGTGCGGACCGTGGCCTGGGTCCAGCTGCCCGCCATGTCGAGGGTCTTGAGGTCGGTCCAGTACTGCCAGCCCGCCGTCGTGTCGTGCCGGAACAGCGTGATGGAGGCGTCCGGGGTGGTCGTCTTGTACCAGAGTCCGAGGTCGTACTGCTTGCCCACGGTGACCACCGGCGCGCAGGCGGTGGACTCGGTGATCAGCGCCTTGCGGTCGCCGTCGACGCGTCGGGTCAGCTCGACCTTCATGGCCTTGGTGCCGGAGTGCGCGTCGGCGACGGTGGCGAAGGTGAAGTCGTTGTCGCCCCAGCCGGACTTCTCCCAGCAGTACGGCATCCCGTCCGTGCCCGCCGTCTCGAAGCCCGGGTTGGTGACGAGGTTCGCGGCGGACGCGGGCTGCGGGGAGATGAGCAGCAGCCCGGCGGCGAGGCCCACCACGGCCAGCAGCGACGTTCTGCGTCTTGGTCGTACCAGGTAGGTCATGCGGCTCTCCTTGCGGTGCGGCTCCCACGCGCGGCCTTGTCGCTGCGGCGCGGCAGATAGACCAGCGCTTCGGTCCCCACGAAGCGCAGGACGAAGGTCGTCACCAGGGCCAGGGCGGTGGCGGACAGCGCGCCCATCCCGAGGTGGTGGACGAAGAGCGCGATCAGCGGAATGCGCAGCACCAGATCGGCGTTGGCGAGCAGCGCGAACCGGCCCACGCGGTCCCACCGCTTGCGGTGCTTTCGGCGGTCCCGGAACAGGAGGTGCTCGATGAGCAGGAAGTTCCAGGCGACGCCGAGCTGGTTGGCGAGGATCTCCGCGGGCAGGTAGTGCATTCCGGCGGCGGTGAGCGCGTACAGGCCCAGCAGGTTCGGTACGAAGCCGGTGGCGCCGATCAGGCCGAAGACCACCATCCGCGCGATGGGCGAGGCGGTGCGCAGCCCGACGAGGTGGCGCAGGAACCGGAAGCCCTCCTGCGCGGTCGACTTCGACTCGCCCGCGAACCGGTCCTGGAAGACGAAGGGCACCTCGGTGACCTCGCGGGGGCGGCTGCGCACGGCGAGTTCGAGCAGGATCTTGTAGCCGAGCGGCTGGAGGACCTCGGCGGTGACCGCGCTGCGGCGGATCGCGAAGAAGCCGCTCATCGGGTCACTGATGCCGTGCAGCTTGCGCGGGAAGAGCGTCTTGGTCAGCCAGGTCGCGCCGCGTGAGACGGCGATGCGGTAGCCGCCCGCCAGCCCCTGGCGGCTGCCGCCCTTGATGTAGCGGCTGGCGACGACGAGCCCGGCGTTCGCGCGCTCGCCGGAGGCCACCAACTCCGGTACCAGGGACGGCGGGTGCTGGCAGTCGCCGTCCATGACCACGATCCATTCGGAGCTCGCCGCCTTCAGCCCCTCGACGACCGCCCCGCCGAGCCCGCCCTCGGGTTGGTCGCGGTGCAGCACGGTGACCGGGAAGGGGCAGTCCTGCGCCTCCCGGTTGATCACCTCCGGGGTGTCGTCCGTGGAGTCGTCCACGAAGACGACCTCGCAGGGCAGCCGGGCCGGCACCGACTCGGTGATCTGGTGCAGCAGCTCGCGGATGTTCGCGGACTCGTTGAAGGTCGGTACGACAATAGTGACGGCACCCGGTTCAGCAACTTCCGCGGCGCGCACGGCCGGGTCGCCCAGTTCGTCGGGGACAGTGCTTTCGAAGCTGCTCATCGGCTGCCTCCGGAACTCGCCGTGGTCATGGTGGTGTCGTTGATCTGCCTGATCTCGATCCGGTCATCGCCCTTGCCGAAGGTGGCGACCGGCGTCGAGTGCTCGATGGCCGCCTTGACGTTGGGCAGGTCCACCGCGTCACGGCGCACGGTCGGGGAGGCGACGACGTAGTCGAGGTCCTTCCAGCCGTTGGGCATCGTCTTGGTCACCGCGGGGTCGAGGTCCGCCTTGTAGAACCAGATGACGCCGAGTCCGGGCCGGTAGCCGTCGTGCACGAGGTCGAGCCAGAGCGCGTCGTCGACGAGGACCCGGGTGTTCCGCGGATCGCTCACCTCGGTCTTCATCCACGCGGCGGCGGCCCGGTAGGGGGCGTTGGCGTCGGCGGTGACGGCGGTGTGGTTGCCGTCGTACCAGCGCGGGACGACATAGGCGGCGGCCGCCGCCACGAGCGCGGCCGCCGTCACCCGCCGTCCCCAGGTGACGTACGGCTTGTCGTCCGCGCCGCGCCCCCTGCGCAGCACCGCGTGGGCGACGCTCGCGGTGCCCCCGGCGAGGACCAGGGCGAGGAACGGCAGGGCCTGGATGACGTACATCGCGGGCAGGTAGCCGCTCGGGCGCAGCGCCACCAGGGCGAGGATGGCGACGGTGAGCGCGGGTCCGGCCAGCGCGCGGGCGGTCACCGACCAGCGCCAGGTGGCCAGCAGCAGGAGCGCTCCGGCCAGGCCGCCGAGGGGCAGCACGCGGTCGTAGTACAGCCAGGACTGCAGGACGCCGTACGAGCCGGTGCTCTGGTCGAGGATGAAGCCGGAGCCGGGGCGGCTCATCTGGTAGATGATGCCGTCCCAGAGCGAGACATGGCCCGAGCCCGGGAACAACTCGCCCTTCAGCAGGGCGAAGAGCGGATACGAGAGGCCGATCAGGGCGCAGGCGGTGATGGCTCCGGTGAGCGCGAACTTGCGGGTGTCGCGGTGGCCGTGGCGCCACATGGTGACCAGGAGCGCGGGCAGGATGACCAGCATCGTCTCCTTGGTGAGCACGGCCGCCGCGGCCGCGATGCCCGCCGCGAAGTGGTGCCACAGGTGGCGGCTCGGGGACGCGGCGAGGCAGAACGCGAGCAGCGTCCACATCACCGCGATGTTGTCCAGGAAGATCTCGCGCTGGAGCACCACCGACAGCGGCGAGAGCCCGAAGAGCGCCATCGCGAGCCCGGCCGCCCAGCGCGGCAGCGAGAGACGGCGCGCGAGGACGTACAGGAGGATCGCGCTCACAGCGCTGACCGCCAGCATCGCGACCCGCATCGAGCCGACCGTCATCAGCGAGGGGCTGAGGTGGGCCGGGATCCAGGTCAGCGCGGCTATCTGGATCCAGCCCATGGGCGGGTGGTCGTACCAGTACGTGTAGTGGGCGAGGCCCTTGCCCTGCTGGACGGCCCAGGCCTGCGCGAGATAGGTGCCCTCGTCGTCACTGAGGGTCGGGTAGTCGGTGATGTTCCAGCCCTGCACGGCGAGGATCGCCAGGAGCAGGACACCGCACAGCACGAGGTCGGCGCGCGAGCGGCGCAGACGCTGCAGGGGACGGGAGTCGTGGACGATTTTGGGCGCGGAGGGCCGCTGCGCGGGGACCGTGGAGGTGGTCGCCGCGGGAAGGGTCGAGGTCACGCGGGAAGGTCCTCTCGGGACTTTCGGCACTTTCGGTACTTATCGGACGCTCGGCGGCAAGGCCGGCCCACCGGAGCGGGTCCCAGCCGGAGCACATAGGCCCTGACGGCCATATCCACCCTCAGGGCCGATATCGGCCCCATGGGGCCGCATCAGCCCTGACGGGCCACATAGGGTCCTGGCGGAGCCACATCGGCCCCGCCGGATCACGCCGGATCGCGCCGGCCCTAGCGGCTCACTTCGACCTCGGCGAGGTGCGCGCCGACATGGCTGGTCAACTCCCAGTCGTTGCGGCCCCTTTGCTCACGCCACACGGCACGGACGGCCGCACCGGCGAGGAGCACCTGATAGAAGGGGCCACCGAAGACGAGCTTGACGTAGTGGATGAAGCGGACACGGAGCCCGTACTGCTTGCCGAAGTCATGCAGTCCGACAAGCTCGAAGACGAAGGTGACCAGGGCGGTCACGGCCGGCAGGAAGGTGATGAAGGCGATACCCACGGGCACGTCGAGGAAGAGCGCGATGGCCACGTTGAGCGGGATGACCACACCGGAGACGGCCTGCAGATACGGCGTCATGAGCGTGTAGCGGGCGAGCAGCCGCTGCCCGAAGCCCGGAAGCTGCTTCCAGTCCTTCTTCCGGTAGACCTGTAGGAAGCCCTGGTTCCACCGGGTGCGCTGCTTCATCAGTGACATCAGGCTGCCGGGAGTTTCCTCCCGGGTCACCATGTCGGAGTCGTAGGCGACGACGACCTTCTTGCCGACGCTGGAGAGCCGGACCCCCAGGTCGCAGTCCTCGGCGAGGCAGTTGGGATCCCAGCCGTCGGCCTCCCGCAGTACGTCGGTCCGCACGAAGACGGTGTTGCCGCCGAGCGGGATGAACCCCTTCTGCGCGTGCAGGTGCAGCCGTGAGCGGAACCAGAAGAAGTACTCCAGGCAGTTGCGCAGGCTGTACCAGCTGGAGTTGAAGTTGATGAGCTGGACACCGCCCTGGACGACGTCCGCACCCGTCGTGCGGAACGCGTGATCCACGTGGGCGAGCAGCTCCGGATGGACCTGGTCCTCGGCGTCGAAGACTCCGACGACGTCGCCGCGGCAGTGCGGCAGCGCCGTGTTCATGGCCTTCGGCTTGTTCTTCTTCTCGTGATGGTCGACGACGACGCGTACACGCGCGTCGCGCTCCGCGGCCGCCCGGGCCACCGCGGTGGTCTCCGGATCGTCGTGCCCGACGATGACGATGATCTCGAAATCGGTGTGGCTCGACTCCAGCAGGCGCTGGATGGTGTGGTCGAGCACGGCCTGTTCGTGGCGGGCCGGCAGCAGCAGCGAGAAGGCGAGCCGGTCACCGCCGTCCGGTCTGCTGAAACGGGTGGAAGCCAGCACTTCGGGCGTACGCCAGGCATGCATCTGCCACCACAAAGTGAAGGCTGCCATCCAGAACAGGGCCAGCGAAACGGCAGCAATAAAGACAGACGTCAACAACAGATCCCCCCAGATCCCCAAAACCCCCAGTCGCGACGGCCAGTCACATCCGCCGCGTCACCGTGCAGATGCTATGGGTGATCTGTGAAGCGCGCGCGCTGTTCTGATGAAGAGCGTGTTTCAAGACAGTCGGATTGATTACTGAATAAATCGTACACAGATCCGGTTTAGACCGGTTGCTGATCGATGTTTCAGCCGTTCAGAGCCGCGCCGAGCTGCTCCGGGTCGGTCGTCGGGGCGTCACAGGTGAAGTTACGACAAACGTACGCAGCAGGTTGCCCCTGCACCAAAGGTCGGTCGACAAGGAGCGGCAGCTCATCACTCCCCGCAGCGCCTACGGCGACCACGGCGCCCGGCGCGGTGCCCAGCAGCGCGGTGCGGTGCAGGGCCTTCGTCGCCGGATCGCCGGCCGGACCGACGACCGCGATCTCACGCGGCCCGTCGAGGAGCGCCTCCGCGACCGCCAGGCCCCAGCCGATGAAGCGGGGAGCGCGCGGCCCGAGCGCCTTCACGACGCCCAACGCCCGCTCGGCGGCGGTGCGATGGGGTTCTGCACCGGTCTGGGCGGCATACGACAGCAGGGCTCCGGCGGCCGCGCTCCAGCCGGACGGCGTGGCGTTGTCGGTGGGGTCCTGGGGGCGGCGGATGAGCTGCTCGGCGTCGTCGGCGGTGTCGTACAGGGCGCCCGACTCGGCGTCGACGAAGTGGATCAGCACACGGTCGAGGAGGAACCCCGAGAACTCCAGCCACACCCCCTCGCCGGTCACCGAGGCGAGCGCGAGGAACCCCTCGGCGACGTCCGCGTAGTCCTCCAGCACCCCGGCGTTCGCCCCGACCCGCCCGTCCTTGCTGGTACGGGCGAGCCGCGCACGCTCGTCCAGATGCAGGCGTACGAGGAGGTCGGCGGCGCCGATCGCGGCGTCCACGAGGTCCGGACGCTCGAAATAGGCGCCGGTTTCGGCCAGGGCGGCGACGGCGAGGCCGTTCCAGGCGGCCACCACCTTGTCGTCGCGGCCGGGGGCCGGGCGCTCCGCGCGGGCGGCGAGCAGCCTGCGCCGGATGTCGTCGATCTTCTCGGTGTCGAACACGCGTTCGCGCTGCGGGAGTTGGAGGACAGAGGCGCCCTCCTCGAAGGTGCCTTCCTCGGTCACCCCGAAGTAGTGGGCGGCCAGTTCGGCGTCCGCGTCCCCGAGCACCTCACGCAGTTGCTCGGGCGTCCACACGTAGTACGCGCCCTCGACGTGCCGGCCGGTCCCGTCGTCGCTGTCGGCATCGAGCGCGGAGGCGAACCCGCCCTCGTCGGTGCGGAGTTCGCGGACCATGAAGTCGGCGGTCTCCAGGGCGACGCGGCGGGCGAGCTCGGAGCCGGTGGCCCGCCACAGATGCGCGTAGACACGGCACAGCAGCGCGTTGTCGTACAACATCTTCTCGAAGTGGGGCACCGTCCACTCGCGGTCGACGGAGTACCGGGCGAAGCCGCCGCCGAGCTGGTCGTAGATCCCCCCGCGCGCCATCCGCTCACAGGTGTCCTGCGCCATCTCGAGGGCACCCTCGGAGCCGGTCCGCGCGTGACGGCGCAGCAGGAACTCGATGACCATGGACGGCGGGAACTTGGGTGCGCCGCCGAAGCCGCCCCGCGAGGCGTCGTACTCCCGGGTGAGCCCGAGCAGGGCCCCGGCCAGCTCGGGCTCACCCGGGACCTGGCCGTCCCCGTAACTCAGCTCCCGCTCGGCGAGGTCCCGCGTGATCTTCCCGGCGACCTCGGCGACCTCGCCCCGCCGGTCGGTCCAGGCGCTGTGCACGCCCTCCAGGATCTGCGGGAAGCCGGGCATGCCATGGCGGGGGGCGGGCGGGAAGTAGGTGCCGAAGTAGAACGGCTCGGCGTCCGGGGTGAGGAAGACCGTCATGGGCCAGCCACCCTGGCCGGTGGCCGCCTGGACGGCCTCCATGTAGACGGCGTCGACGTCGGGGCGCTCTTCTCGGTCGACCTTGATGGTGACGAAGTGCTCGTTCAGATACGCGGCCGTCGCCTCGTCCTCGAAGGACTCGTCCGCCATGACGTGACACCAGTGGCAACTCGAATAGCCGACGCTCAGCAGCACCGGAACGCCCCGCCGCCGCGCCTCCTCGAAGGCCTCTTCCGACCAGGGCCACCAGTCGACGGGGTTGTCGGCATGCTGGAGCAGGTACGGGGACGTCTCATGGGCCAGTCGGTTCGGCATGTCTCCATCCTGCCCGAAGGCTCCCGGTCACGCGTGGGGCGGCCTGATCGTCGGACCGTCCTCGGTACGACGCCACCCGATCCGCGCGACCGATCCGCCCAGCGCCGTACGAGCGCCACCCACCCCCGCGTTTCCGTGATCGCCGCCCCCTCGCGCTCGCGCCCCGCGCGAAGGACACTTGACGGAAAGGGAGTTGCCGCCGGAGGGGGACGTGACATGCGGGACAGCCACCGGGCGGAGGCCGAAAGGCTGTTGGCCCGGGCTGTGGAGGAAGAGGTACGGCGCTCGGGCGGGCGCACCGACGGGGCCGTGCTGCTGTCGCGGGCCCGCACCGCGCTCGACGCCCTGGGGCAGGCCGCCGCTGAGGAGTACGGGGCGTACACCCATGCCCTCGACGAGGCGGAGGCCGGCCGGCTGACCTTCGGGCAGCGCTACGCCCGGGAGGGCGCCGGTACCCCCTTGCTGGTGGCGGTCGTCGCGGCGGTCGCGGCCTGCGTGGCCGACCTGGCGCTCGGCACGGGCGCGGGGACGGCGATCGGCGCGGGGGCGACGGTCGCGGTGGTGGGCGCGGCGGCCACCGTGGTCAAGGTGACGGCCTCGCATCTGCCGGCCGCGAGCAGGCGAGCCGGAGCCCTGGGCCGGCCGGGAGGCGCCGAGCAGCTGCGACTGCAGTGGCTGACGGCCCTGGAGGTACGCGGCATCCGGCCGTTCCTCGACCAGCAGCGCGTACTCAGCGCCACCACGGGCGCCAAGCAGGGTGCGCCCCAGCTGCGCCGCACCGACAAGAGCGCGGCGGCCAGGCGGCGCAGCGTCCTGGAGCAGTCGTTCGGCCAACTCCCCGAGCCGGACGGCCCGTTCGCGGGCCGTCGGACCGAGCTGTCGCGGATCGCGCAGTGGGTGCACGCGGCGCGGGCGAGCACGGAGACGAAGCCGACGGTGGTGGTGCTGCACGGCGCGCCCGGCTCCGGCCGCAGCGCCCTCGCCGTCCGGGCGGCGCACAGCCTGCGGGACCAGTTCCGCGGCGCGTGCGTGGTGGATCTGCGCGGCGACAGCGCGGAGGAGCCGCCGCTGACCACCCGCGACGCGCTGCTGCACCTCCTGAACCGGCTCGGCGCGCCGCGCGAACAGCTCCTCTTCCGTGAGCGTTCCTCGCAGGACCAGCAGGTCAGAAGGCTCAGCGAGCTGTACCACCAGCATCTGACCGGCCTGCCGGTGACGATCGTGCTCGACGACGCGTCCGACGCCGGGCAGGTGCGCACCCTGGTCCCCGAGCGCTCGGAGAGCCTGGTCCTGGTCACCGCCCGCAAGCCGCTCGACCTGCCCGCCGACCTCCCCGCCTGGGTGCACCAGCTGCCCGTCGAGGCGCTGGACGCGGCAGGCGCCGAGGAACTGCTGAAGGCGGTGGCACAGGACTCGTCGGGACCCTACGACGCCGAATCCTCCGACCACGTAAGGAAGTTGTGCGGAAGCCTGCCGCTGGCCCTGCGCGTCGCGGGCTCCTCGCTGGGCCCGCGCACACCCCGCCAACTGGCCTCCGACCTCGGGGCGTACGGCCCCGTGGAGCCCGTCGAGCGGGTGCTGTGGCTGCGCTACACCGACCAGACGGATCCGGCCAGGCGGCTGCTGCGGCGCCTGGCACTGGCCGGCCGCTCCTCACTGGGCGCCGCGGCGGCGGCCTCCCTGCTGGCGACGGACGAGCAGGAGGCCACCCGCCACCTGACCGCGCTCGCCCGGGCGGGCCTGATCGACCACGTCCGTGGCAGCCGCTACCGCCTGCACGACGTCGTCCGGGCCTTCGCGCAGGCGCGGCTGCTGGACGAGGAGGAACCGTCCGAGCGGACGGCGGCGCAGGAGCGCCTGATCGTGAACTACGCCGAACTGGCCGACTCGGTGATCCGCCTGGTCGACGGCAAGACGTCCACGCGCGCTGATCAGTTTGGTCCGCACGGATTCACCTCCCTCGACGCGGCCCTGCGCTGGCTGGACGACGAGTCGAGCTTCATCACGGCGACCCTGCGCCACGCGGAAGGCGTCAACCAGGCGGCCGTACTGCACCTGCTCGGCGCCCTGTGCGACTACTGCCTGCTGCGCGGCGACCTCTACCGCCTGGGCGAGATCAGCGAGTTGACGCAGGCCGTGGACCAGGGACTCCTGGTGCGCTCGGTCCAGTGGCGCACCGGCATCGCGGCCCGCCAGCTCGGCGAGCTGGACAAGGCCCGTACCACCCTGTCCTCCGTGGTGGATCTCTACTTCGAGGCACACCACGACGCGGGCGCGGCCCGGGCCCTGTGCTCTCTCGGCATCACCCTGCACCACCAGGGCAACCTCACCGAGGCGGCGGCCAAGCTCCAGGAGGCCATGGACCTCCAGGCCGCCCCGGAGCTGGCCGCGGACCGCGCCTGGACGATGCACGCGCTCGCCGCGGTGGAGCGCGACCGGGCCCGCCTCGCCACCGCCCTCGACCTGCTCACCCAGGCCCTCGACCTGCACCGCGAGAGCGAGTCCGTGCACGGCGAGGCGTGGGCCCACTTCCAGCTCGGCCAGCTGGGCCTGCGCAGGGGCGACGTACCGAGCGCGGAGCGGGATCTGCGCGCGGCCCTCGACCTGTACGGCCGCACCCGCGACGCCCGCGGCGAGGCCTGGGCGCTGACCCAGCTGGCCCGCGCCCGCCTCGTCGACGGCGACCCGACCGGCGCGATCGCGGGCCTGCGCCAGGCGATCTCCCGGCACCGCGAGAACGAGGACGCACGCGGCGAGGCCTGGACGGTGTACTACCTGGGCCAGGCCCTGGAGGAGACCGGCAACCTGGACCAGGCGGTGCGTGAACTGGAGCGTTCCCGCACGATGTTCTCCCGGATGCGGGACGTGTACGGGCTCGCGTGTGCGCGTCACCACTCGGCCCGCGTGACCCGCGACCAGCGCGCCGCGCAGACCGGCTCGCTGCGCAACTCGGGCTTCGCCCGCCAGCTTCTGGTGGACGCGCGGGCCGACTTCCAGCGCATCGGCGTGGCCCATGGCGAGGCGTGGACCTGCCTGGAGCTGGCCGTGGTGGACGCCGGCAACGCCCGTACGCAACAGGCTCTCGCCCTGTGCGACGAGGCGGTGGACCTCTTCACCTCGTACGGCGACCGGCGTGGCGAGGACTGGGCCAGGCTCCTGCGGTGCACCCTCCTGCCGTACGCCTCCCCGGGCGGACTCGAGGTGGGCAGCGCCGTAGCCCAGGAGGAACTGGGCCGGCTCTCCCGCACCGGCCATCCGTCCCGCGACACCAAGCTCGACGACTACGTGGAGGCGTATCAGCTCTTGCTGGAACGGGGCGTCGACCTGGACGCGGGATGGCAGGCTTGGCGGTTGGGGATGGTGCCCGATCGACACGCTCGGGAAGTCATGGGGGTGGCGGTCGCCACGCCGCGATAGGACGCGTACGGGGGCGAGCGGGAGGCGGGGATCCGGTGGGGTTAGTGGGGCGCGGGCACGAACTGGCGGTTGCGCGGCGGGACTTGGCGGACGGTCGGCCGTTGCTGGTGACCGGCGGGCCGGGCGCGGGCAGGTCGGAGTTTCTCGACGTACTGGCACGGGAGCTGGCGGCGGAGCGTGGGCTTCCGGTGTGCCGCGTGCGGGTGGCGGACTACGCCGGGGACCGGCCCTCCGAGGTCACGCTGCTGCGGCTGCTGGGGGCGAGCGGTGCGGAGGGTGCCGGGGCTCTCGCCACGCTGATCGGGCGGGCTCCGGAAGGGCTGATGGACGCGGTCGTCCGAGCCTGCCGTGAGGTGTTCCGCGTACGCCCCTCGGTCGTGGTCGTGCACGGGCTGCCCGACGGCACGGCACCCGCCCCCCTTCTCGCCGCCCTCTCCGAAACGGAGTCGCCGCTGTTGATGAGCTCGGCGGGACCTCGTCCGCCCTCCGACCCGCGGCTGGCGGTCTGCCGTCTGGTCTCGCCGTTCCCGGGCGACGGGCAAGAGCTGGTTCGGGGCGGGCTGAAGCACCGCAGCGAACGGCAGACACTCGAAGCGATCGAACGGGTCGCGGGCGACGAGGCCAGGGAGCTGCTCGACGACCTGGCCGCACTCGGCATCGAGGAACTGCCGGCCGAGTTGGCCCCCCTCTTGGGATCCGCCACGGCCATGCGCGAACTGCACCGGCTCGAACTGCTGCATGCCACCGGCGAAGGAGATCTGCGGCTCCCTCCTCTGATCCGTTCGCTCGTCCTACGGGGCTGGAGCGGCGCCGCGTCGCAGGCGAGGGCGAACGCGGTCACCCGAACACTCTTCGACGCCGCGCACGAGCACCCGGGCGCGTTCGGTGATCACCCGGCGACCTTCGTCGACCTGGTCAGCCGCACGGACACGGCGGGCGACGAGTTCGTCGGACCGCTGACCGATCAGCTGGCGCGACGCGGCCGGCTCGCCGAGCTGCTGGTCCTGCGGCAGGTCCTCCGGGCCAGGAGGGGAGACATACCCCTGGACGTGCCGCTGGCCGTCGCCGCGCGCGAGGCCGGACGTCCGGAGCCCGCCGCCCAGCTCCTCGCCACCCACGCGCCCGACACCGCGGCCGTCCTCGAACTGGCCGTCACCGCCCACCACATGGGCCGCCTCGGAAACGCCGAGGGCCACCTCGCCACCCTCCCCTCCGGCCGTGGCGCCGACGGCTGGGCCCTGCTCACCCGGGCCGCCGTGCACTGCGACCGGGGTGATCTGCGCGCACCCGGACCCCTGCTCAGGCGCGCTGTGGAGGCTCACCAGGTCGCGGGCGACCGGCGCGGCGAGGCGTGGACGATGTTCCAGTACGGGCGGCTGTGTCTGCTGCGCGGCCAGGCAGAGGACGCGGAGAAGCTGCTGTACGCCGCGCAGGAGGCGTTCCACGCGATCGGTGACGTACGGGGCGTGGCCTGGGCGGCGACCGAACTCGGGCGGGTTTCCTTCCCGTTGGGTACGCCGGACCCCGAAGCCCTCGCCGTGCCCCGCCGTCTGCACGAGCGCGAGGGCGACCGGCGGGGCGCCGCCTGGGCACACCTGTGGTGGATCCTCGCGAGCGTGGACGAGCCCGGCTTCCCCTGGCAGGACGAGTTCACGGCCGTCGTACGCCGCTTTCGTGCCACGTACGACCAGTTCGGCCTGGCCTGGGCGCTGCACCACCACGGGCTGGCGCTGACCCGCGTGAGCGGATCGGAGGAGAGCGGGCGCGAGGCGGACCGGCTGTTCGAGGAGTCCGTGTTGCTCTTCGACATAGCGAGCTGCCCCCATGGCAGGGCCTGGACCATGCTGGAGTACGCGCTCCGCGCCCCCGCCCGCCGGTTCCTGAACGCCGACTGGTCGGCGGAGATCCGCCATATGTTCCGCCTCGTCGGCGACGACGCGGGCGAGGCATGGGTGGACCTGGCCGAATCGCCGCCCGGCACCGCGCCCCCGTACGAACTGGTCCGCCGGTACCCCGCCGCCGTGCTGGACGCGGTCGAGTGGACCGAGGACGGCGATCTGCTCATCCCCCGCACCGCCCGCCACACCCAGCCCGAACCCCGCCCCGACAGCCACGACCCCGACGACCGCGGCCCGGACGCCACCCACGCCCACGTCCGCCTGACGCTCCTCGACGACGCCCCCGCCCAGGACGAGTCCGCCCGCATCGCCCTCCAGGTCGTCCCGGGCGCCCGGCACCCCTGGTCCACCGCCCCGCTCCCCGCGCTCCGCGCCCGCGCGACCCCCCTCACGCACGCCGAGGTCGAACCCCCGCACGCCGTGACCGTGACCGTGCGTGGTGAGGGCGCGGAGTTCCGTTTCACCCCGCACCGCCCCGGCCACCACCGCCTGCGCTTCACGATCGAGGACCCGGTCACCGGCGCCGTCCTCCAGCAGGTCGAGACGGAGATCGACGTGATCCCCTCCGCCCCGGGGCCCCGTGCGGCGGCGCCCCGTCCCGAACCCGCACGGAGGGCCTGAGCCCCATGGCCCGCGAACTTCCCGCCCAGGTCGTCCAGGACCCCAGCGTCGGCTTCACCCGCCGACCTGCGCCCTCGGTCCGCCACCCGGACCTGGTCCTCGCCCTCGACGCGTACGCCGACGACCACATCAGGGCCCGGATGTACGGCCCGGCCACTCCCCCGTCCCCGACCGAGCACGCACTGAAGCTGAACGTGAAGCCCGCCGCCGTGACCGCCGCCGCGGCGCAGCTGCGCGCCCTGTGGAAGCGGGAACTGGTCGACTTCCAGCCCGTCGACGAGCGCGGGATCCCGGTCGGGGGCCGCCCCCACTTCCCGTACGCGACCTGCCCGGATCTCACCGCGGAGCCCGAGGAGGAGCTGCGCGAGATCCTCGACGAACTCGCGCGGCAGGGCGCCTATCTGCTGTACGGGGAACTGCTGGGCGACGGCGGCCAGGCCACCCGGCGCTTCCGCGACATCCTGACCGGCGCGCTGAGCGGCGAACGGCCGCTGCGGATCCGGGTCGACTCCAACCTGTTCCTGCCCTGGCCGATGCTGTGTCTGCCCGAGGACACGGCCACCGACCCCGGCGGCCACGTCTTCCGCCGCTTCCTCGGCTACCGGCACCAGATCGAACAGACCGGCAGCTGCTACCCGGTCTTCCCCGAAACCGAAGCCGAAGCCGAAGCCCAAGCCGAGGTCGAAGGCGAAGGTGGGGAGGGCGCCTGTCCGCCGCCCTCCCCACCGGTCGTGAGCCTGAACCACGACAAGGGCATCGACCCGGAGGGTGTCACCCGCGCCGCCGAGGTCGAGGCCGCCCTCGCCGCGGACACCCTGTGCGTCGAACGCACCCGGCGCGAGGAACTGCTGCGTGCGCTCGGTTCGGGCGGGCTCGACGAGCAGCTGATGTACTTCTGGTGCCACGGGCACTTCAGACGTACCGCGGACGACAACTCGCCCTTGTTCGTGGTGCAGTTGAGCGACCACAAGGACATCGACGCCCGCGCGGTGCTGGCCCGGCGGACCACCGGCGGTCCGCTGCTGCGGCAGCGCCCTCTGGTGCTCCTCAACGCCTGCTACGCCGGTCTGCCCGGCACCGCCGAGCTGGTGCACCTGGGCGGCGCCCTCATCGAGGCGGGCGCGGGCGGGGTGCTGGGGCCGCAGATCGAGATGCCGCAGATGTTCGCCGCCGAGTACGCGTACGCGTACGTCACCCGCTATCTCGGCGGCCGGGAGACCGCCGGAGAGATAGCCCACGGGCTGGCCCGGTACTTCGCCGACACCTGGAACAACCCGCTCGGCTTCGCCTACACCCTGCACTGCGGCATGGACAACAGACTGGAGCGCACCGGATGAGTGGCAGCGGTGCGGCGGCCGAGGTGCGCGCCTTCGACCTCGACGAGTCCGGCTGGCCCCTGGGACCCACCCGCTCCGGCCCGCGCCCCGTGCCCGCCGCGCGACTCGACGCGTACTTCGCCGAGCGGCTCACCCCGCCACCGTGGGCCACCGACATCGTCGTGTACGTCCATGGCTGGCAGACCTCGCGGGACTCGGCGCTGGACGCCGTACGCGACTTGCTGGGGCTGGTCCGCGAACAGTTCGAAGGGCGCCGCGAGATCTATCCGCGGCTCGGCGGCGCGGGGCGGCCGTTCGTCCCCTGGCCCGTGCTGGTGCGCTGGCCGTCGCGCTCCCTGCCCTCGCTCGGCGGCTACCGGCGGATACGGGACCGCGCACACGCCATGTCCACCGGCGGGCACGCCGCACGCGTCGTGGGACAGCTGCTCGGCTATCTGGACGGCCATCGGGCCGACCCGGCGGCCGCTCCCGTGCTGGCGAACCGCGGCGGCCAGTATCTGCACCTGGTGGGGCACTCGTTCGGCTGCCGGTTCCTGTGCGAGGCGGTGCAGTGGGCGGCGCGGCGTCGGGACGCGGGCACGCTCGGCTGGTCCACACCCGAGCCGCCGGGCCGGCCCTTCACCGTCGACTCGATGCTGCTGTTGCAGATGGCAGGGCCGCGCGACGCGTTCGCGTCGACGTTCACCGCCCTCGCCGAGGCCCCGCTGCGCGGCCCCGTCGTGGCGACGTACTCGCAGCACGACCGGGCCACCGGCTTCTGGCATCTGCGCGCCGAGAAGCGGGCGGGCATCGGGTACGCGGGCATCGGCACCGCGCCCGCGCCCGTCTCCGCCATCAGGATGCGGCCCGTCGAGGAGCCGTATCCGCGCGACGTCCTCGACCACCGCTTCGTCAGTGTCGACGCGAGCGAGGTATTCGTACGGGGGAACGGCCCGGCGGGTGCGCACTCCGACCACCTGCGGCCGGAGTCCGCGCACCTGCTGCTGTCGCTGGCGGACCACTCGCGGTGACCGTCGGCGTGAAGGGACTCAGCCCTTCGCCGGCGACGCCTTCCCACCCGGGGTGGCGTCGGAGGCCGCCGCGCCCTTCTCCGGATCCTCCTCGAAGGCCACCTTGCCCATATGCCGATTCATCGACTTCATCAGCCCCCATACCGCCAGGGCCATCACCGCGAAGACGATGAAGCCGAGGACGCCGGGGGTGACCTTGTTCTCGTCGACCTCCTTGGCGAGAGGGACGAGGTGTGTCAGTGCCAGGCTTGCGCTCATGTCAGGCATTGTCGCGGATGCCCGCGAAGAGGTCGTCCTCGGGGAGGGAGGTATCGACGAGGGACTTGGCGAGCTCGTACTCCTCCGTCGGCCAGACCTCCTTCTGGAGCTCCATGGGGACCTTGAACCAGCCGCCGTCGGGGTCGATCTGCGTGGCGTGCGCGATCAGCGCCTTGTCACGGATCTCATAGAAGTCGGCGCACGGGACGTGGGTGGTCAGGGTGCGCTCGACGCGCTCGAACTCGCTCCACCGCTTCAGCCATTCCCCGTACGGCGACTCCAGGCCACGGTCCAGCATCGCGTGGTGCAGCGCCTCGGTGCGCGGGCGGTTGAAGCCCTGGTTGTAGTACAGCTTCTGCGGCTGGTACGCCGGGCCGTACTCGGACTCCGGGTACTTCTCGGTGTCCGTCGCCCCCTCGAACGCCACCATCGAGATCTTGTGGGTCATGATGTGGTCGGGGTGCGGATAACCGCCGTTCTCGTCGTACGTGGTGATCACCTGCGGACGGAACGAGCGGATCTGCCTGACCAGCTCCCCGGCCGCCTTGTCGACGTCCTCCAGGGCGAAGCAGCCCTCGGGCAGCGGCGGCAGCGGGTCGCCCTCGGGCAGGCCCGAGTCGACGAAGCCGAGCCACTCCTGCTCGACGCCGAGGATCTCGCGGGCCTCGTCCATCTCCTTCTTGCGTACCTCGTGGATGTTCTCCTCGATGTACTTGTCGCCCTGAAGCTTCGGGTTGAGGATGGAGCCGCGCTCCCCGCCCGTGCAGGTCACGACCAGCACGTCCACCCCCTCGGACACGTACTTCGCCATGGTGGCCGCGCCCTTGCTCGACTCGTCGTCGGGGTGGGCGTGTACGGCCATCAGTCGCAGCTGGTCAGTCAAGACTCAATCCTCGGTAAGTCGGCCAGTCGACGACGTCGGCCGGTCGGCAAGTCAGCAAGTCGGCGCCCAGCGTGAATCTGCGCCATGGGCGGCTTCTATAGTGACGGAATCGGGGGGCGAATAATTCCGGGGCCCGGTTCCCGGGGCCCCTATCCAGGACCGTGGCGAGATCTCGGTCCCGGCCCTGCCGAGAGGACGATCATGAGTACGGCGAGCACGCAGCTGCCCGAGGGCCGGTACGGCCGCTCCGCGGACGAGCGGGCCGACCGGAAGCTCAAGGTCATCGGCGGTGCGCTGGGCGTCGCCCTGCTCGCCCTGCTCGGCTACTTCGCGTACTACTACGTCGCCGCCAACAACATCAGCGCCGAGGTGATCACCTTCAAGGCGGCCTCGGACAGCGCGGTCGAGGTGCACCTGGAGGTACGCAAGGACGCGGACGCCCAGGGCTACTGCACCCTGCGCTCACAGAGCGAGGACGGCACCGAGGTGGGCCGCGCGGACTTCCGCTTCGAGCAGGACTCCTCCCGCATCGACAAAGTCGTCACGCTCCGTACGACCTCTCGTGGCACCACGGCCGAGCTGCTCGGCTGCCACGCCGACTGACGTCCCCTTGACACCTACTGTCCGTCATGGGCGACCAGGCACTGACCTGCGTTGACGTAATTCTGATGTCTTATGTCCTCCCCCTTCAGCCGCTGAATTGTTAGGCTCGTGGTTTCGCCCACCCGTGAAGGAACATTCTTCTGGGTAGGGCGATGCTTTGTATTCCCAGTACCTACGAGGAGCACCTGTGACCCAGACCAGTGAGAACGTCACCTGGCTGACCCAGGAGGCGTACAACCAGCTCAGGGCCGAGCTGGAGTACCTGTCTGGTCCCGCGCGCACGGAGATCGCCGCCAAGATCGCGGCCGCGCGCGAGGAGGGCGACCTGCGCGAGAACGGCGGGTACCACGCAGCCAAGGAAGAGCAGGGCAAGCAGGAGCTCCGTGTGCGCCAGCTGACCCAGCTCCTGGAGAGCGCCAAGGTGGGCGAGGCTCCCGCGGCGGACGGCGCGGTCGCCCCCGGCATGGTCGTCACCATCGCCTTCGACGGCGATGAGGACGACACGCTGGACTTCCTGCTCGCCTCGCGCGAGTACGCGAGCGCCGACATCGAGACGTACTCGCCGCAGTCCCCCCTGGGCTCCGGCGTGAACGGCAAGAAGGTCGGCGAGGACGCCCAGTACGAGCTGCCCAACGGCAAGCTCACCTCGGTGAAGATCCTCAAGGCCGAGCCCTACCAGGGCTGAGCCCGGGACCAGCGACTACGACGGTGCCCCTGGCCACGCGGCCAGGGGCACCGTCATGCCCGGGTCACGCCGTGGCGGATCGGTACTTGCGTACCGCGAGGGTTCTGAACACCACGATGATCAGGACGGAGTAGATCACCGAGGCCCAGACCGGGTGCTGCATGGGCCAGGCGTCCGACGCCGACACCCCCGGGTTGCCGAACAGGACCCGGCAGGCCTGCACCGTGGCACTGAACGGGTTCCAGTCCGCGATGTGCCGCAGCCAGGGCGTCATATTGCTGGAGTCCACGAACGCGTTCGAGATGAACGTGACCGGGAAGAACCAGATCAGCCCGCCGGACGTGGCCGCCTCGGGGGTGCGTACGGACAGGCCGATGAGCGCGCCGATCCAGGTGAACGCGTACCCGGACAGGAGCAGCAGCCCGAAGGCGCCCAGCACCTTGGCGGCGTTGGTGTCGCCGTCCGACCCGACCCGCCGGCCGACCAGCAGGGCCACCGCCGCGAGGACCAGCAGGGTCAGCGCGGTCTGCACGAGGTCGGCGAGGGTACGCCCGGTGAGCACCGCGCCGCGTGCCATGGGCAGTGAGCGGAAGCGGTCGATGAGGCCCTTGTGCATGTCGTCGGCGATGCCCGCGCCGGCGCCCGCGGTGGCGAAGGTGACGGTCTGCGCGAAGATGCCCGCCATCAGGAAGTTGCGGTAGTCGGTGGAGCTGGTGCTGCCGTGTGTGCGTGGGTGTGATTCTGGTTGCAGCAGTCCCCGTCCCCCTCGCAGGTCTCCAGCGACAGCGCCGCGAACCTCGGGTCAATGCTGCCCCAGACCTCCATGGGCGGCAGGACCATGAGTGGCGGCACAGGAACCCCGCCGGAGCCCTTCAGAGCCATGGCAGTCTCCCAGGCACCCGAGATACGCCAGACTTCCGCGCGCCGCCTCACGGCGCTCCAGGAGTTCCCGGAGACCTGCACCTCGCTCCACCGGGCAGCAGTCCGCAGCTTCCACAAGATCGCTTCGAACATCTCGCGCTTGGGCGTCCAGTTCTGACGAGAGTCAGGAAGGACGGCGTCAGTCCTCGCCCATTCCTCATCGGTGATCTTGAGAGGCACCAGCATGCCTGTCTCCCTGTGCCACTCCGTGAGGGGGTCGGCGATCCCCCTGCGGCGCGGCTGCCCCTTGCCCATCACCTGTACGCGGATGTCCAGCAACTCGAGCAGCTCCCGGCGCTGCGCGGGAGTGAAGGAGTCCATCTCGGTCGCCTGCTCCTCCACCAGGGCAACGATCTCGCCCGCCCACTGCTGCTGATCTTCGGCCTCTCGGAGCCAACGAGCCACACGATCACGCTCGGCGGTCAGTTCGTCTTCCTTCGCTTGGAGAGCTTGTTTCACCTCCCGAATCGTGTCCCCGTCGAGGCCGTCTCCGGCGCCCTCGCCCAACTCATCTTCAAAGAGCTGGGTGAGCTTCTCGATGAGCTGACCCTTGCGGCTGGCCTTCTTCTTCTCGATCTGCGCGTCCAACTCGGCCAGACGCTCCCGATACGTCTCAGCGCGCGCCGGGATCGCCCCCAACCACTTGGCAGCAAGGGCCCTGAACTTGTCCACGTCCGAAAGCATGGCCTCAATCTCAGCCCAGACGGCCGCTTCCTCGCCCGCGCCTGCGGGGCCGACGGCGCGGCGACGGTCAGTCCGCTGGCCCGGCTACTGCCTGAGCGCACCACACCGGAGCTCCTGTTCTGGGAGGCCACGTACGCAGCCCTCACCTCCTACGGCGCCGCCGCGACCCTGCTGAGCGAGACCTTCCCTCTCGGGCGGGAGCTTCAGGCCGCCGCGGTGCGCCAGCACGTCGAACGCACCGCTGCCCGGCTGGAGGACGAGCTCGGCGAGGAACAGACCAGCTTCATCGAGACCTGCCCGCGCGACTGGGAGGACCTGCCGCGTCCGGACCTTCCGCTGGTGGTCACCCTGGACGGCGGATACGTCCACTCCAGCAACCAGACCTCCCGACGCAACGGCTGGTTCGAGGTGATCACCGGCAGGTCCACGCCGACCGGCGACGGCACAGCGAAGACCTTCGCGTTCGTGCAGACCTGGGACACCAAACCCAAACGGCGGCTCTACGAAGTCCTCAAGAGCCAGGGCATGCAGGACAACCAGCAGGTCGTCTTCCTCACCGACGGCGGCGAGGACATCCGCGAGCTGCCCGCCTTCCTCAACCCCCAAGCCGAGTACTACCTGGACTGGTTCCACATCACCATGCGCCTCACCGTGCTGCGGCAGATGACCCGCTCGCTGCCCCCACCACCGCCAGACAGCGAGGACGACCAGGACACGTTCACCGTGGACCCCGAACGGGTGGACGCCGAGCTGGAACGGATCAAGCACTTCCTGTGGCACGGCAACACCTTCCGTGCCCTGGACCTCCTCGACGACCTCGTGGAGGACTTCGAGATCCTGTGCACCGAAGACCCCAGCGACACGCAACAGGCGTTCTCCACCCGACTTGGCGAGTTCTGCGGCTACATCCACGGCAACGCCGATCAGATCCCCAACTACGGCGAGCGCCACCGCTGCGGCGAGCCGGTCTCCAGCGCCACGGCCGAGTCCGCGGTCAACCAGGTCATCAGCAAGCGCATGGTCAAGAAACAGCAGATGCGCTGGTCACCACGAGGCGCCCACCTGCTGCTGCAAGTCCGCACCCGGGTCATCAACGGAGACCTCGCCGACGACTTCGCCCGCTGGTACCCCGGCTTCACCACCCCCGGAAGGGTCGAGCTCGCGGCCTGATTCAACAACCGGTCAGGGCTCACCCCTCCCACGATTTTTCCGGTCTCCGGGGGGGTGTGAGGCCGGTGTGTTCCGCGCAGAAGGCGAGGGCGTCGCTGTGGAGGTCGGCGTAGCGGGAGGGAGCGCGGGAGCCGTGGCCGACTCCGTCTTCGGTGCGCAGGAGGACGGGTTTGCCGCTTGTGGTGGCGTGTTGGAGGGCGGCGGTGAATTTGCGCATGTGGGCTGCGCCGACCCGGGGGTCGATGCGTGTGCTGGTGAGGAGGACGGCGGGGTAAGGGGTGCCAGGGCGGACGTTGTGGTAGGGCGAGTAGCTGAGCAGCGTGTCGAGCAGGCCGGCATCGTCTGGCGTACCGAACTCGTTTGTCCACCACGTGCCCTGGCCGAACAGGGGATAGCGGACCATGTCGGTCAGGGTGTCGGAGCAGACGGCTGCGGCGTAGAGCTCGGGGTTGCGGGTGATGGCGACGGCGACCATCAGTCCGCTGTGTGAGGCTCCTTTGACGGCGAGCTGGGCGGGGGTGGTCAGGCCCTCGTCGATGAGGTGGCAGGCGGCGGCCGCGAAGTCGGCGAAGGCGTTGGGTTTGTTGGGTCCGCTGCCCGCGGCGTGCCAGGTGGTGCCGTGTTCGCCGCCGCCGCGGACGCCGGCCACGGCGTAGATGCCGCCGGCCCGGACCCAGGCGGTGATGGTGGGCGAGTAGGCGGGGGCCGCGGAGGCGCCGAAGCCTCCGTAGGCGGTCAGCAGAGCGGGGCGCGGGCCGTGAACGGGCCCGGGAGGGGTGATGAGGTACAGGCCGACTGGGGTGCCGTCCTCGGAGAGGTAGGTGAGCTGCCGTACGACAGGTGGTTCCTGCCGGGGCGCCGGCGGTCGGGGGCGGACGGGCGTTGTCCGGGGCAGGTGGCTCGTTTCTGGCAAGCACCGCTCCTGCGGCAGCTCGAACCGGTAGACGGCCGGAGGGGTGAGGAAGTCGGTGTAGCGAAACCACACCCGGTCCGCGTCCCCCGGCGGGGTCGTCAGACCGCTGATCGTGCCCGGACCAGTCCCCGGCGTGGGGATGTCGGTGAGCAGCCGCCCGGTCACCTCGTGCAGAGCGAGGCTGGGAACGCCGTTGCTTACGGTGCTCACCAGCAGCCTCATCTCCCCGCTGCCCGCATCACTCAAGGCGGTGCAGGCGGACAGCAGGACGTCGGGGCCGGGCTCGACGACGGTGGTCCAGGCCGCAGAGCGCGGCTGGACCGGATCGAGCAGGCACACCCGCCCGCGCGGAGCTCCCGCGTTGGTGATGGCATACAGCAGACCTCGCGGGCCGGTTTTGACCAGAGCGCTGCTGCCGTCGGACGTCCCGTCGTGAACCGTCACCAGATCCGGCGTGCCGAGCCCCCGCCCGCCGGTCACATCAGCTTCCAAGTCCGCCAGGCGTAGAACGTTGCCGGTCTGCGCCCCGGGGGCGGCGCTCACCAGCAGCCAGCGGCCCTCGGGGCCCAGGGAAACCGACAGGTGGCGCATCGCCGTTTCGAACACGACCGGATCGTGCGCGGGATCGTCCCCGATGCCGTGCAGTCTCACCCGGCGCGGCTCGGCCACCGACCCGGTCACGTAGTAAAAGCCCGTGTCGTCAGGCAGCCAGGCCACCGCGGTCGGCCGGCCCAGAGCCAACGGCCCATCCACCACCCGGCCGTCAGCGACGTCCAGTACCCGCAGAACAGGCGCCTCCGCGCCGCCGGCCGCCACCTGGAAAGCCACCAGCCGCCCCGACCACGACGCCCGCCACGCCAACAGCGCCGTCCTCCCGGACGGATCCAGGCTCATCGGGTCGAGCACTACATCCTCGACCTCCCCCCCTTCCCCGCCCGTGACGGTGACCAGCACCGGCAGCTCCTGCCCAGCCCGCCGGCGCAGCAAGAACCGCCGCCGCCCCCGCACCACAGGCGCCGACACCACAGGCGCCGCCGCGCCCCCGCAGTCCATCAGCTCACCAAGGAGCGCCCGGAAAGCGGGCCTCGTCCGCCAGGCCGACGAGTGCTTGGCGAGCATCTGATCCTGGGTGGCAAGCCACTGCGCGCATTCGGCCGCCGTGTCGTCCTCCAGCCACCGGTACGGATCTGACACCAGCCGCCCCTGCACCTCATCCACGACCGGCCGCCGCAGCGTGGACGCGTCCGTCACGTTCGTCGACTCCCCTCACAGTTGAGGCGGCGGACCCTCGCACAAGGATCTGCCGCCGGAAACGGCAACGAATCAGTCGGTGTCGCCCTCAGCGAGTTCCAGACGCCACTCCTCAAGGCACATGACCTCGTCAGCGGGGAGGGGGAGGGGCAGGGGGAGGGGGAGGGGGAGGGGCATCTCTTCCACCTTTCTTTGCGATATTTCGTCATTCCGTGTCCGGGTCTGGAGACTGACTACCCCTTCTTCCGCGTGGACACCGTGTCGCCGTACCGAAATAACCCGTACGGGGCCGCGCGATAGGCCCGGTGGCGGCATGTACAACGAGGCCCTTCCGGGAGAGCGGGAAAAACCGCGAGAGGAGCAAGCGTTCGAACGCTTAGCGATCTTTCCTCCGCGCCAAGTCTCCAAGGAGACCTGTGCCGCGAGCGCCACAGGGGGCCACCAACATTCGAACAAATGACCCTCCCATGGTTTTCCCACTCTCCATGACGGACAAGTTTGCCGAACGGCCGACTGCCGCCCGGGACAGGAAGGCCGGCTTGATCCACGTCATCCGGTCCCGCTTCCACTTGGCGGGAAAACGGCCCTCCCGGACGGGCGGGCAGGCCGATCTCCGGTGAGTACGCCTGGTAGACGGTGATCGTGGACGCCGCGTGCACCGCACGGATCCCGCGCTGCGGTTCTTCCATGGCGTACAGCGTGCGGCCGACCGGTTCCCGTCGGCCATTGATTTTCGCGTGTGCCGTGACGTCACCCAGGCGCCACGGCACACGTACTGAGCAAGTAGTCGCCGACCCCTCGGGTGCGGCTGAGGCCCCGTCGGGCGCTGTGACTCACAGGCTGAGGCAGGGCCCTGAGCCCCTCACGCGGAAAGGGGACGCTGTTGATCAAAGCCGCCTCGCCAGATGAGACCCGCGGGGCGGAATCAACCAATGGCGTTCATCTCCTGGAGGGGCTTCGAGGTGGGTCATCGTTCCTGGTCAGAGGCGCGCCCAGGCCAACTGCACCCTAGCCAACTTTGGCGGACAGAATCCGGAAAGCAGAGCCATCAACCAGCCGCCCGGCGGTACTTGCGGACCGCGAGCGTCCGAAAGATCAGGATGATCACGACCGACCAGATCAGCGAGGCCCATACGGGGTGCTGCATGGGCCAGGCGTCGGGCGTCTGGAAGCCCGGGGGAAGGTTGCCGAACAGCTCGCGGCACGCCTGCACGGTGGCGCTGAACGGGTTCCACTCCGCGATGTGCCGCAAGAAGGACGGCATCTGGTTCGCGTCTACGAAGGCGTTCGAGATGAATGTCAGCGGAAACAGCCAGATCAGGCCACCCGAGGTCGCTGCTTCAGGAGTGCGCACGGACAGGCCGATGAGCGCGCCGATCCAGGAAAACGCGTACCCGAGTAGCAGCAGCAGGCCGAATCCAGCGAGCACCTTGCCGAGGTTCTCGTGTGTGCGCCAGCCGACGATCACGGCGACGACCGCCAGCACGACGAGAGTGAGCGCCGTCTGCACCAGGTCGGCAATGGTGCGGCCGGTCAGCACCGCACCACGTGACATCGGCAGGGAGCGGAAGCGGTCGATGAGGCCCTTGTGCATATCGTCGGCGATGCCCGCACCCGCGCCCGCCGTGGCGAACGTGACGGTCTGGGCGAAGATGCCAGCCATCAGGAACTCGCGGTAGGCCTGGGTGGAGCTGGACGAGCCGACCTGGATCGAGCCGCCGAACACGTAGGTGAACAGCACCACGAACATGATGGGCTGGATCAGCCCAAAAATGAGCATCTCGGGAATCCTGCCCATGCGAATCAGATTCCGGCGGGCGATGACCAACGAGTCCCGGACGGACTGGCCGATCGGGTTCGAGGGCGCCGCGACCTGCACGGCGTCGGTGACGGCGCTCACTTGGTGGTCTCCTTCTTGCGCGCTTGGGCCTTGCGGTCGTCAGCCGTCCCGGAGCCCTCTTCCCGCTCTTCGGCCAGGTGGCCCGTGAGCGAGATGAAGACGTCGTCCAGGGTCGGGCGGCGCAGACCGATGTCGTCGATCTCGATGCCGCGGGTGTCCAGCTCGCGGATGACCTCCGCGAGGAGCTTCGCGCCGCCGGTGACGGGCACGGTGAGCCTGCGGGTGTGCTCCTCCACCGTGGTCT
Source organism: Streptomyces sp. SD15 (assembly GCF_054462255.1). NCBI lineage: Bacteria > Bacillati > Actinomycetota > Actinomycetes > Kitasatosporales > Streptomycetaceae > Streptomyces > Streptomyces sp. SD15. Next base: position 203,808 of record NZ_JBTLMO010000009.1, read on the forward strand.
CGCCCTTGCCGAAGCCGCGCAGCACCTCGGCCGCGGTCACCATGTGCTCGCGCTCGTGCACGACCACCTCGACGCGCTCACCGCCCGTCTGCGCCTTGAGCTGGTCGGCGGTGCCGCGGGCGATGACGCGGCCGTGGTCGACCACGCAGATGTCGTGCGCGAGGTGGTCGGCCTCTTCCAGGTACTGCGTGGTCAGCAGCAGCGTCGTACCGCCGGAGACCAGCTGCTTGATGACCTCCCACAGCTGCTGGCGGTTGCGCGGGTCGAGGCCGGTCGTCGGCTCGTCCATGAACATCACCGGAGGCGAGACGACCAGGGCGGCCGCCAGGTCCAGCCGGCGGCGCATACCGCCCGAGTACGTCTTCGCGGTGCGGTCGGCGGCGTCCGCGAGGTTGAACTGCTCGAGCAGCTCGTCCGCCCGCACCTTCGCGGCCTTCGCCCGCATCTGGTAGAGCTGGCCGACCATCTGCAGGTTCTCGCGGCCGGTCAGGTACTCGTCGACGGCGGCGAACTGTCCGGAGAGGCCCACCCTGCGCCGTACCGCGTCGGGGTGCTTGAGCACGTCGATTCCGGCCACGACCGCCTTTCCGCTGTCGGGCCGCAGGAGGGTGGTCAGACAGCGGACGGCGGTCGTCTTACCCGCGCCGTTCGGCCCGAGCAGGCCCAGGACGGTGCCTTCCGGGACATCGAGATCGACGCCGTCCAGAGCCCTTACGTCACCGAAGGTCTTCACCAGACCTTCGGCGTAGATGGCTCCTGGCATGTGTTTTCTCCACGTCGTTGGGGGTTTTTACGAGTCGGGACTTCACGCTGAGCCACACCATAACGCGATGTATCGCGTTGCTCAACGGATTTTTTCCATCGGAGACAAGGGCGAACGACAACGGCGGACGACGCCGACGGACGACGGCGGCCCCGACCTCAGTCGATGACCATGTAGCCCGCCTCGCGCAGCGCGCGCTCGACCTCGGCGCAGTGCTCCGGCCCCTTCGTCTCCAGGTGCAGCTCGACCTCCACCTCCGTGAGCCCGAGCCGTGGGTCGGTCCGTACATGGCTCACGTCGAGGACGTTAGCGTCCGCCACTGACAACACCCCAAGAAGTGTGGCCAGGGCGCCGGGACGGTCCGTCAGCCGCAGGGTGACCGCGAGATAGCGGCCGCCGGCGGCCATGCCGTGGCGCAGGATGCGCTGCATCAGCAGCGGGTCCACATTGCCGCCCGACAACAGGGCGACGACCGGCCCCTCGAAGGCCTTGGGCTCCCGCAGCAGCGCCGCGACCGGGCTCGCGCCGGCCGGTTCGACGACCAGCTTGGCGCGCTCCAGGCAGAGCAGCAGCGCGCTGGACAGATTGTCCTCGGAGACCGTGCGGACCTCGTCCACCAGATCCCCGACGAGCTGGAACGGCACGTCGCCCGGCCGCCCGACCTTGATGCCGTCGGCCATCGTCGCCGGATTCTCGATCGTCACCGGACGCCCGGCCGCCAGCGAGGGCGGATACGCCGCCGCGCCCGCCGCCTGCACACCGACGACCCGCACGTCGGGACGGAGCGCCTTCACCGCGACCGCGACCCCCGCGGCAAGGCCGCCGCCACCGATACCGACGACGATCGTGCGCACCTCGGGGCACTGCTCCAGGATCTCCAGGCCGACCGTGCCCTGACCGGCGATGATGTCGGGGTGGTCGAAGGGGTGGATGAACACCGCACCCGTCCGGGCCGCGTACTCCTGGGCGGCGGCCAGCGTCTCGTCCACCACCTGCCCGTACAGCCTCACCTCGGCGCCGTAGTCGCGGGTGGCCGCTACCTTCGGCAGCGGGGCGCCGGTCGGCATGAAGACCGTGGAACGCACGCCGAGCAGCGAGGAGGCCAGCGCGACGCCCTGCGCGTGGTTGCCGGCGCTCGCGGCGACCACACCCGCGGCGCGCTCCTCGGGCAGCAGCCCCGCGATCCGCACGTACGCGCCACGCAGTTTGAACGAGCCCGTGCGCTGGAGGTTCTCGCACTTGAAGTGCACCGGAGCGCCCACCAGCTGGGACAGATACCTGCTGCCCTCCATCGCGGTCATCCGCGCCACGCCCGTGAGCATCTTCTGGGCGCCTCGTACGTCGTCCAGAGTCACCCTGGGCAAGGAGTCAGCCGTGCTGTAGCTCATGACCACCAGTCTCGCAGTTCACACGGGCGCACTCCTGGCGTGACCAAGGTCCGAGACCGGTTTTCGCAGCGCCCGTACGGCCCACGCCCCAGCCGCGTACCCTGTCCCCCAACCCAGCTCCCCACGCATGAATTGAGCCCCCGGCCATGCCCACAACACCAGAGATGTCGATGGACATGACGACCGTCGGTGACACCGGTCTTCTCGAAACGCTGCAGCACGAGGTCGCGGTGTTCGCGCGCCGTGCCGAACAGACCCGGCTCGGCGGAGTGGGGCAGGTGCGCAACTCCATGGACCGCGCCGCATACCTGCTGCTCAACCGCCTCGACAACGAGGGCCCGATGGGCGTCAAGGCGCTCGCCGCGAGCATGGGCATCGACTCGTCGACGGTCACCCGGCAGGTGGCCCCGCTGGTCGACACCGGCCTCGTCAAGCGCACCTCGCACCCCGAGGACGGGCGCGCCGTGGTGCTCCAGCTGTCGCCGCGCGGGCAGTCCCGCCTCGACGAAGTGCGCTCCTCCAGGCGTCAGTTGATGGCCGAGCTGACACACGACTGGGCGCCGGAGGAGCGCGAGGCCTTCTGCACGCTCCTCACGCGCTTCAATGGCGCGCTGTCGGCACGCATGGCCCCCACGGGGGTCACGACGGCGGAGCAGCCGGACTCCTGACGTCCCGGAGTCGTCGCGCCCCGCAGCCCTGACGTCCCGGAGTCGTCGCGTTCCACAGCCCTGGCGTGCCGCAGTCCTGGCGTTCGTCAGTCCTGGCATCCCGGAGTCTTGACCGGAAGGCAGCACCTGGCCTCATATGAGACCGGGTCCTTGTCGCACGCGGTGCGGCCCGTCGTACCCGGCCGGGGCCCCGTTGCCCTCAGGGTCGCCCTCGGGCGGGAGGCGTGGTGCGAGAACGGCGTGCGTCGCAAGGCGCCCGCCGGGCCCGGGAGTTCGAGGCGTTCGTCGCGGGCGCGGCAGGGCGGTTGCTGCATGCCGCCACCCTGCTCACGGCGGAACCTCCGCACGCCAACCCGCGCGCGCGGCGCCTGCTGACGCTGGCCCTCGCCCACACGTACGCCTCCTGGGACCGGCTGCGCGGCGAGGACCCGTACGACCGGGCCCGTCGGCATCTGGCCGTGCGCTTCGCGCGCGGCGCCTGGCACCCGTACGGAAGCTTCGGGCGGGCCCGCCCGTCCACCGGCGGCGTCCTGGCCGGGCTCGCCCCCCAGGACCGGCTGGTCCTGGTCCTCAGGCTGTACGAGGGGGTCGCCGAGGAACAGACGGCGGCCCTGCTCGGACTCCCCACGGAACGGGTCCGCACGATCTGCGCCCGCGCGACCGCGACACTGCTGCACCCGCCGCGCGGACCGGCATCGGCGGTGGCGGAGGTGGCACCCTCATGAACCAGCGCGAGCGGGAGGCAGCCGTACGGCGGATGCTGGAGCAGGCGCCGCCCCCGCTGCCGCCCGACCTGTACGCGGACGTCGTGCGCCGGGGCGGCCGCATGCTGCGTCGCGGGACGGTGGCCCGGCGTCTGCTGTGGCTGCTGCTGTTCGCGGCGGCCGTCGCCTTCGTGGTCTGGGCGACGACGGCCCGCCCCTGGGTGGAGCCGCCGTCGGAGACGACTCCACCGCTGAGGGGCTGGTAGGCCTCTGCCAGGCCGTTCCCTGATGCCTAGCCCAGGGCCTGCTGGAGGTCCTGGAGCAGGTCGTCGACGTTCTCGATGCCCACGGAGAGGCGGACGAGGTCGGCGGGCACCTCGAGCGCCGAGCCGGCCGCGGACGCGTGCGTCATACGCCCCGGGTGCTCGATCAGGGATTCCACACCCCCCAGGGACTCACCGAGCGTGAACACCTTGGCGCGGTTGCAGACCTCCACGGCCGCCTCCTCGCCGCCCTCGACCTGGAACGAGACCATGCCGCCGAACGCCTTCATCTGCTTGGCCGCGATCTCGTGACCGGGGTGCTCCGGGAGGCCGGGGTACAGCACGCGCGTCACGCGCGCGTGCCGGGTCAGCATGTCGGCGACCTTGGTGGCGTTCTCGCTGTGCCGGTCCATACGCACGGGGAGCGTCTTGGCGCCGCGCAGCACCAGCCAGGAGTCGAAGGGCCCGGCGACCGCGCCCATCGCGTTCTGGTGGTACGCCAGTTCGTCGCCGAGCTCCTGGTCGCCGACGATCAGCGCACCGCCGACGACGTCCGAGTGCCCGCCCATGTACTTGGTCAGCGAGTGCACGACGACGTCCGCACCGAGCGCGAGCGGCTGCTGCAGATAAGGCGTGGCGAAGGTGTTGTCGACGACGAGCTTGGCACCCGCCTCCCGCGCGACCTGGGCGACCGCGGCGATGTCGGTGATGCCGAGGAGCGGGTTCGAGGGCGTCTCCACCCAGATGACCTTCGTCTTCGGGGTGAGGGCGGCTCGTACGGAGTCGAGGTCGCTCGTGTCCGCCACGGACCACTCCACACCCCACCGCGAGACCACCTTCGCGAAGAGGCGGAACGTACCGCCGTACGCGTCATTGGGGATGACCACGTGGTCGCCGGGGCTGAGCAGCGTACGCAACAGGCAGTCCTCGGCCGCCAGTCCGGACGCGAACGCAAGGCCGCGGCGACCGCCCTCCAGGGCGGCGAGGTTCTCTTCGAGGGCGGTCCTGGTGGGGTTGGCGCTACGGCTGTACTCGTAGCCGCCGCGCAGCCCGCCGACGCCGTCCTGCTTGTAGGTCGAGACCTGGTAGATCGGCGGGACGACCGCGCCGGTGAGGGGATCGGCGGTGTTGCCCGCGTGGATCGCGAGGGTCTCGAAGTGCTGACTGATGTGCCTGTCGCTCATGGGTCCCGAGCGTAATGCGCCCACGCGTCCGGTGACGTCCGCGAGGCCCTGCGAGCGAGTTCGTGGGGACCGGGTTCGCCAATTGTCGGACCCGTCTGGTTCGCTTGAGGCATGGAGATTCTCTGGGTCCTGATGGCGTTGGCCATGTTCACGCTGGTCCTGCTGCCGGTGCTCAGGCGTAGGCGCGCCGGTATTCAGCTGGTCTCGCCCGCCGACCCGGACGCCGCGGACCCGGCGAACTACGGATTCCTGCGGCAGGAGCAGCTGGACATCCGCATGCCCGGGGCGGACCAGGACCTGCTGGACGTGCTGGACCTGGTGCAGCGCACGCAGGACTACCGCTCGGCGTCGCAGCTGCTCTCGGGCACGGAGCGGGACGGCGAGCAGCGATGGCAGCGGGTGCAGGCCTTCGCGGGTGCCGCCTCGCTGGAGCTGGCGCAGCACCCCGGCGGGGTGAGCGAGACGCCGGGCGGCCAGTGGCTGCGGGTGTGGCGGGCCGAGGCGCCCAAGGACGCGGGCGGCTCGGCGGTGCACGCGGAGTTCCTGGTGCAGCAGGCGTGGCGTACGGCGACGCCGGGCACGGACGAGTTCCGGATCATCATGGAGGAGGCGAAGGCGGCCTGCGGCGAGGCGGCGCTCCTCGCCCCCGGGGACCCGATCCCGTACATCGTCGAGCTGTCGGTGGCCCGCGGACTCGCCTACTCCCAGCCGGAGTTCGAGCAGCTCTGGCTGAAGATCCTGGATCGCGCGCCGTCCCACATGGGCGCGCACCTGGCCGCCCTGCACTACTGGTGCGAGAAGTGGCACGGCTCGCGCGAGGTGGCGTACTCCTTCGCCGAGGCCGCGGCGGCCCGCGCCCCACAGGGCTCTCTCCTCGCCGCGATGCCCCTCTTCGCGGTCTTCGAGCACCTCCCCGAGGTGAATCTGGTCCGCAGCTTCTACCAGAGCGAGGTCGTCACCAAGGCGGTGCACGGCGCGCTTTTCGCGGTGCACGCGGCCCGTCCCGACGACCCGATGCTGGCGCACGTCCGTCACCTCCTGATCTTCTTCCTGGTCCGCAGCGAGCGCTGGGCCGAGGCGATGAACCAGCTGGTGCACGTGGACGGTCACATCGGCGCGCTCCCCTGGACCCTGACCTCCGACCCGGCGGCGGAGTTCGCGGTCTACCGCGCGCTGGCGGTGGCGGGATACGAGGCGAACGGGGGCAGCCCGGCGACGCTGCCACGCTGAGGAATGCCGGGCCCCGCTCGTACGTTGGAGGGCGTGCCCCCTCGGACCGACCTCGTGGAGACCGCATGTTTCTGCACAGCCGTACGCCGCAGCTCCCCACCGCGGAGCAGGCCCTGCGCGGTCGCCCGGAGCCGACGTTCACGGTCCCCGACCGGCACACGGTCCTCGGCACCCCACTGCTCGGCCCCTACCCCGAGGGCCTGGAGATCGCCGACTTCGGCCTGGGCTGCTTCTGGGGCGCCGAGCGCAAGTTCTGGCAGCTCCCGGCCGGCGTGTACACCACCCTGGTCGGCTACCAGGGCGGCTTCACCGAGCACCCCGCGTACGAGGAGGTCTGCTCGGGCCTGACCGGCCACACCGAGGCGGTCCGCGTGGTCTACGACCCGTCCCTCGTCTCGTACGAGACCCTCCTCAAGCTCTTCTGGGAATCCCACAACCCGACCCAGGGCTTCCGCCAGGGCAACGACGTCGGCACCCAGTACCGCTCCGCGATCTACACCCACACCCCGGACCAGGCGGCGACCGCCGAGGCCTCCCGCGAGGCCTACCAGAAGGTCCTCACAGGGTCGGGCTACGGCACGATCACGACCGAACTCCTCCCGGCGGAGGGCCGCACCTTCTATCCGGCCGAGGGATACCACCAGCAGTACCTCGACAAGAATCCGGCGGGGTACTGCGGGATCGGCGGAACCGGTGTCTCTTGCCCGATCGGTGTGGCCAAGGCCGACAAGGCCGATGGCTGAGCCTTCGGGCCCTGCTCCGGCCTTCGACGGGCACCGGATCAGCGAGGGGGCACTCAGCTCTGCTCGATGGGGAGATGGATGGGACCGCGCAGGACGGGGCTGGTCCGGTACGGCGGCGGGTCGGCGACCAGCCTGGGCCCGTCCAGGCGACGTACGAGCTCGTTCAGCGCGATCTGGGTCTCCAGCCGGGCCATCGGTCCACCGAAGCACAGGTGGATGCCGCTGCCGAACCCCAGATGCTGGTTGTCCTGCCGGTCGGGGTCGAAGCGGTCGGGATCGTCGAAGCGGTCCGGATCGCGGCTGCCCGAGGCGAGCATGAGCATGATCTGCGAGCCCTTGGGGATGACGGTGTCGGCGACGGTGATGTCGCTGTACGCCGCCCGCCACGGAATGATGTGCACGGGGGGCTCGTAGCGCAGCAGTTCCTCGACCAGCGGCACGACCAGGTCCGGTTCGTCGCGCAGCCGCTGCAGCACTTGCGGGTGGCGCAGCAGGGTCAGCATGCCGTTGGTGATGAGGTTGACGGTGGTCTCGTGGCCGGCGATGAGCAGCAGGTTGGCGGTGCTGATGATTTCCTCGTCGGTCATCCGCCCGTCGGGCCCGTCGTCGTTGGCCAGCCGTGTCAACAGGTCGTCGCCGGGGCGGCCGTGGCGTTGTTCCAGCAGCCCGCCGAGATACTGGCGAAGGTCCTTGGTGGCCTGCACGCCGTTGTCCAGTTTCTCCTTCGGGTCGGTCTTGGGGTTGTAGTCGATCGAGTCGATGATGGCGTTCACCCACAGGTGGAACCGCGATTCGTCCTCGCGTGGTACGCCGAGCAGGTGGCAGATCACGGTGACGGGGAACGGGTAGGCGAAGTCGTCGACGATGTCGATCTGCTGCTTGCCCGCGAAGTCGTCGATCAGGCTGCTGACGGTGGCGGTCAGGTCGGGTTCCATGCCGGCCACCAGTCCCGGGGTGTGCGGGGGGCCGAAGTGGCGCATCGCCAGGCGCCGCAAGCGGTCGTGCTCGGGCGGGTCGAGGTTGATGAACGACGGCGTGGCACGTCCCTCGACCGCGGGCATCGGTCGTGACAGGTTGCGGACGTCGGAGCTCAGGTGCGGGTCGTGCAGTATGCCGGTGAGCTCGCGATAGGTGCTGATGACGTAGCTGCCGTCCTCCTGCAGGGCCACCGGTGTCTTGCGCAGCTCGGCGTACAGCGGGTACGGGTCGGCCCGGGCGGAGTAGTCGAGGATCCGGGGCAGGATGTCGGGCGTCTCGGTCGTGGTCATGTCGCTTTCCCTCCTACCGGTGCTGCCGCACTGCTGTGACGCGCCGTTCGCCCGGGTCATGGCCCGTGACGATCACCGTGGCGCCCTGGGCGAGCAGCACGGGGCCGGGGAAGTCGACGGGCACCGGTTTCGCGTCGACGGGCTGGTCGGGCGTGGGGCAGGGGGGCGGGAAGGGCGCGGCCGTGGCGATCAGCTGCCGGTAGTGGTCCAGCCACTTCGCGTTGTTGAAGCTGACGGCCGCGGTGACGCGGCCCTGGTACCCGTACGCGGCGACGAAGCGGTGGTCGGGCACGGATCCCTGGGTGACGACGACCTCGTCGGCGTAGGTCGGTACACCGACGGACTTGATGTTGACGCCGAACTGGATCGACCAGAACGCCGGGATGGACAGGTGCGGCCAGCGGTCCGCCTGGGCGCTGACCATGTTGTGCGCCGCGATCTCGGCCTGCTCCACGGCGTTGGCCCAGTGTTCCAGCGAGATGAACCGGTATTCGTAGATCGGGTTCGGGCAGCGTGCCACGTCTCCGGCGACGAAGATGTCGTCGGTGACCAGGCCGTTGAGGTCGAAGGCGCGGCAGCCCGCGTCGCAGGCCACTCCCCATACGCCCACCGCCAGTCCCGAGTCCCGCAGCCACTCGGTGTTGCGGATGCCCCCGAGCGCCACCACCGCCACGTCGGCGTCGACCGTGCTGCCGTCGGAGAAGTGAGCGCGGCGAAACCGCCCCTGCGCGTCGCCCTCCAGCTGGGTGACTTTGACACCGCAGCGCAGGTCCACACCGTGGGCGCGCTGCATGTCGGCGGCGACCTCGCCGATCATGGCGCCGAGTCCCCCGACCAGCGGGGCCGGCGCGAGCTCGGCGACGGTCACCGCGATGTCACGCTCGCGGCAGATGGAGGCGATCTCGGAGCCGGTGAAGCCCGCGCCGATGATCAGTACGCGGGAGGGCCCTGCGGCGATCGCTCGCTGCAGGCCCTCGGCGTCCCCACGCGTGCGAACGACGAACACTCCCTCCAGGGCCGCCTCGGCCTCGACGAACCAGGGCCGGGCCCGTACCCCGGTGGAGATCAACATGCGGTCGAAGGGAACCTCGCGGCCGTCGGCCAGGTGCACGTTGTTGGTCGCCAGGTCCAGCCCGTCGGCAGGTACGCCCAGGAGCCACTCCGCCTCGATGTCACGACGTCGCGGCAGCGTGGTGTCCCCGGCCGACACCCACCCGGTCAGTACCTGCTTGGACAGGGGAGGCCGGTCGTAGGGCTCGCCCAACTCGTCACCGATCATGGTCAACGAACCGGTGAAACCCTCGTTGCGCAGCGCCTCCGCGGCTCGCAGTCCCGCCAGCGACGCCCCGACGATCACGACGCGGCCGTCGCGCTTGAACCCTTGCAGGGTGTCGGCACTGCTCATGACGGCGACGCCCCCACCGGCGCGTCCCGTCCCTCCAGTTGGTCGACCAGAATGGCCTGGAGCGGACAGGCTGCCGCGGCGCGCAGCACCTGCTCGCGCTGGACGTCGTCGGGCTTCGGGTGGTACATCAGCGCTTCCTCGCCGTGCATCCGGAAAGCGTCCGGAGCCAGGAACGCGCACTGCGCATACCCCTGACACCGGGAAAGATCAACGACAACTTTCATCCCGAACTCCGTTTCAGGGACGCAAAGCTGCGGGCCCTGAGGCAGCACCACTACGGCGCCCAAAGCGCGAGGCACGCCTTCGAAGAAGGGAATCGGCTGTTGCTCACCCCTGCGAATGCGAAGGGGTGCACCACGCACGTCAAAGGTCTCCGCAGGAAGAATCGATCATCGCGAATGAGGCCCGGGCGTCTGCAAAACCGCCCGGAGAACCTGACCTTGCCGTCAAAAAGCGTATCCCGCGCGCATGTCGTCCGCACCCCGGGAAAGGGCCGTGCGGGCGTCGCTCACCCCAGCAAGCCAGAGGGCGTTGAAGCTGCCGGCGTACTCGCGCGTGGGGTCCCTGGTCTCGCGTTTCAGTTTCAGCAAGAAGCGCGGTTGCTGTGGCCGCTGTCAGGAGGTGAGGATGGCGATGCCGTCGCCGAGCAGTTTCACCCCCATGACGAAGAACAGGACTGCCATCACGGCGACGTTGTGCTGCGCGGCCCAGTCTTTCCAGCCGCCGAGCGTGGTCTTTGCTCGGTCTCCCCCGATCAGGAAGACTCCCAGCGGGGCCAGCAGCCCGAGTGAGCCGATCAGTACGAAGATCGCCAGCGAGGCGATCTGCTGCCCGACAGGAAGCCCGGCCGAAGCGATCGAGGCGCCTGCGGCGATGGTCAGCGGGGCGTTCTTGGCATTGAGCGCGGCCAGGGCCACGGCAAGTCCGAAGACCTTCAGCGGCGTGAGTTGGTCGATCGTGGCCATCCACTTCGGCAGCTGCGCCTCCGAGGCATCCTTCGGGCGCCGACGCCACAGCCGAGCGCCGAAGAGGACGAGCAGCACGCCCAGGGCAAGCTTGAGGCCGCCCACCCAGGTGGCCGGCTGACTCTTGGTGGAGGCGCCCCCTGGGCCGGCGATCGCCAGCACCACCCCGCCCAGCGCGAAGAGCCCGAGAACCCAGCCGGCGGCGAACAGTAACCCGTTGAGCCGCCCCCGAGGCGTGGCGAGTACGAGAATCATCGCGATGATCGGGAGCGGGCTGACGGCGACGGCGGCCGCAAAACCCAGGACATCACCGAGAACCTGACCCATGGCAGCCTCCAGTAGGGGATCGAAGCGATCGGACTGGGCAGGCTTGGCAGGAGTCGACCCGGCAGCCCGTGCGGAGAGCCGCCTGACTGTGCTGGGCAGAGCACTGGGCCACAGACCTTCAGACACCTCCACAGACATCCTCGACCGGACATCGCCCAGCCGCACGACGCGGGCGCCCAAGGGGTGAGCCGCGCCGGACCACCGCGCGGCACGCCTTCATGCAGCCTGGAGAATCTCCGACGTCGCGTGTGAGGCTGCTCGATGCGGGAGGCGTACCTGGACCCCACGCTGTACGCCATGGAAGAGCCCCGGCGCGGGATCCAGGCGGTCTACACAGCATCCACGGTCACCGTCCACCAGGCACACTCTCCGGAAATCGGCCAACTCGCCGCCGAAGAGGGCCATTTCCCTCCGGCGCGGAAACGGGACCGGATGACGTGGATCATCAAGCCGCGTTCGCAAACTCTTCGCAGCCGGTAGGGCGGTCCGGATGGACGCCCAGCCATCTGTTGGTAGTGCAAACGGCGCAGCCTCAGCGGTCGATCGACCAGGGCGCATCAGAGGGCGGGAAAGATCGCAGCAAGGATGTGATCGATGATTCTGAACGCTTCCTCCGGGCTCATTCGAACCGCTCTCTACCCGCATTCTCGCCCAATTGAGAAAAGCCCCGGCAAGACCGATGAGTCTCCGCGTCCACGGGTGTCTACAGGTGCGACAGTCCCGACCAGGCACGAAAACGAGGAGACGAAGCATGAGTACCGAGCAGGCCACCCCGGCCAACGGCTTCTCCTACAAGCTGACCCGAACGCTCGACGCCTCCGCGGTGAAGGTGTGGCGGGCGTGGACCACTCCCGAGCAGTACGCCCGGTGGGCTTACGCCGTTGCCGGCTCCGTCGAGATGGACGTACGGCCGGGCGGAGCGTGGAAGGCCACGGTGGTCACGCCCGACGGCGGACAGTTCCCGCTGACCGGCTCCTATCTTGAGGTCGCCGAGAACCGCCTCCTGGTGGTCGGCATGGACGTACCCGGCAAGCCCGCGCCGGCAGCCATGACCATGGAACTCGACGAGCAGAACGACCACCACACGCAGATCGTGCTCCACCAGACCTGCGACACCGCCGAGGAACGCGACACGGCCGAGCAGGGCAGCACCATGCTCCTCGACAGCCTGAGCGCCTTCCTGGCCGATGAGGCGAGGAACTGACCCTGCTCAGAACCACCAACCGCCCGTGGATCACGGGGGCAGGCCGGAACGCGCCCGATTCTGCCCCCGGCCGACTGCCTGTGCAGTTCGATCTTCTCCGTGACCAGGACGGGTATTGCATGCCGTCTCGTGGCAGACGTGCGCAGGGCCGTGTGTCCGGGCCTGCGGCCGCCGTTCGGATCACTCAAGGCGGCCCTTCAGGTGATTGCCGGACGCCTCATGAGCCCGGCAGCCGTCGCAGGGGTACGACGTCTCAGCAGAGGACGAACCCAGAACGCCGTGAGGAGCTTGGCGATGTACGCAGCAGTCCGGCGGTACGAAGGGGTGACCGATTCGGCCGAGGCGGCACGTCTCGTGAACGAGGGGTTCGTGCCGCTCATGCGCCAGGTCTCCGGCTTCGTGGCCTACTACTGGATCGATGCCGGGGACGGAGTGATGGTCTCGACCAGCGTCTTCCAGGACCAGGCCGGTGCCGAGGAATCGATCTCGAGGGCTGCGGACTTCGTGCGGGTCAACCTTGCGTCACTGCTCCCCAACCCTCCCCAGGTCATGGCCGGCGAGGTGGTGGCTTCCGCATGACAGCGTTCGGACCAGCCACATGAGATGGCCTCCAAAGCTGTACCGGCCTGCAGTGCGCACATGGTCGCCCTTCACAGAGTTGATCCCGCGAGGTGCGTCGGCCGCAATGAGGCCTGTGAACACGGCTTGACATTGGTCATCAAGGCGCATTCACAGCCCTTTCCATGTGGGAAGACGACAGAAACCCGCAGGCAGAGACCCAGCTGGAGCGCATGCTTCCGCGGTCAACCAGCACACGCCGCGCGGGTGACCAACCCTCGTCCGCGCGACGCAGTGTTCGCGTTACTCCTGATCTGCCAGTTTCAGCGAGGGATGCCTGCATCATCCAGGTATTGGTGCATGACTTCCGCGGGAAGGCTCGGGTTGCTGAGGGCGCGGGAGGAGGTCTCCGGATTCCCGCAGCTTTCGAGAATGAGATCGACTGGCAGCGCGGGGTGCGCGGCTGCCGTGGCACGTACATGATCGTCGGGGTCGGCAAGCAGCCGGACCACAGTGTCGACGGGCGCTTCGGAGTCCAGCCCCACCAGCCGTCGTTTCTCTGGATCCGGGTCGTTGGCGAAGCGTTGCCAGCAGCCCGCGCCCGGGAAGTTCGGGTGGCTCAGCAGAGCGCCCCTGGTGATGACCTTGCAGTCCAGATACGTCTGCAGCACCACCTCGCCGTCGACGGTCGGTTGGTTCTCACACAGAAGGAGTCGTACGGGGTAGTCGTCGTCCTTCGAGAGCAGGTCGATGGCGTCGGCAGGCAGGTGCCGGCTGTAAGTGGCGCTGCGCCGTAGCAGGGTGTTGGCCGACTTGGCGCATTGGCGCAAGAGGTCGGGATCGGTGCAGAGGCGAACCCATTCGACGGGATGGAGCCGGTCGGACGAGCTGATGGTGACGTCAATGGCGGTGCGTTCTGTCTCTGTCAGCTCGGGGCGTACCGATACCGCCAGCCGTACGCTGTGCGCGTCGTCGTTCGCCAACCCACGGACGATGTCGATGGGAACGTTGAGGTTGGCCGCCAGCCCCCGCCGGTCCTCCTCTTCGGTACTTGCTGCGAGGCCTTCGGCGGTCGCCGTACTCATGGCGCCGTACCGGATCACATCCCGCCTGTCGAGGTAGCCAATTCCTGCGCCGAGAAGAAGGTCCGTACAGCCCGCGTCATCGCGGCAGGCCTCGATCATGGCCGCCTGACGGACTTTGTCATCAGCGTCGCGGAGCAGACGGCTTCGGGTGTCCTCGGACAACAAGGTCCACTGGCGGCAGGCTGCCTGCCGAAGGTCCGCGTCCTGGTGGTCGGCGAGCCCGGCGACCAGGGTCGGAGCTGTGTGGCGGCAGAAGGCCGCGCTTCGGCGGACCCGCAGTTCCGGATCGGCAAGCAGGCGCTGCTGAGTGGACAGGGGCAGTGGCGGCGTTGGAATGCGGAACCAGTCGGGTCCGATGGCCAGAGCATGGCGGACGCGTGGATCGGGATCGTTTACGAGCTTGGCGCGTTGTTCCGCCGGCACCGAGACGTTCTCAGTGAGCACGGTCCGCAGCCTGTGGTCGGGATGCGCAACGATGGCGTCAACCACCTCGTCCGGCAGGGCGCGCCAGGCGATCGTGCTCCGGGCCGCAATGGCTTCCTCGCACAGCAGCCTGGTCAAGACGTCGGCCGGCGCCGCAGGATTTCGCGCGATCGCAGCGATCGTCTCGCGGTGACCGCAATCTCCACACATGGTGGGCCTCCCTATTCGCCAGCGGCCGTCGCAGGCCCGCAGATTGTGTGCATGCCACGTTTACAAGGTCAACGCCGGCGATCATGCGCTGCCGCACGTCCGGAGAGTGGCGAGCGGCTTTCCGGGGCGGTCCGAGATCCGGATCGATGCGGCTTTCGCCGGTGCTGCGCTGCCGGTGATCGAAGCACGATGGAACTGCCGAGCAGCTCGCTGAAGACTGCCTCCGGTATCGTCGCCGGGCCCAGCGCCAGGCGCCCCGCCCCCTAATAGGGTCTGTGAACACGGCTTGACGTGGGTCATCAAGCCGCGTTCACAACCCCTTTTCAGAGGCGGGGACGTTGCTGTCTGCTACGGAAGGATTGCCACGGCCTCCTTCTTGCGTCGGGCGAGGCTGCCTGGAGCGTAGACATGCAGCGGGACACGTTGGCCATGTGACTGGCGGTCATGCCGCGCAGTCACGACGGCTGACGGTCTTCGAGATCTCCCAAGCGACAACGCACGTGGGCCCCAGGCGAGGGCAGCAGCTGAACCCACGGCGGAACTATTCCACCGCGATGCCGAAATCCCGCACGAGTTCTTCCAGACCATGCATGTAGCCCTTGCCGCCCAGGACGAAGTCCCAGTCTCCGTTGGAGCGTCGGCGGAAGGAACCGAGTACCAAGGCGGTTTCGCGAGACCGGCCGTCGGAGACTTCGAGCTGTCCCAGCTCAGTGAGTCTCGGGTCGAGCAGTCGGATGCGGGCGTTCGTGAAACCGGAGAGGTCGGCGTCAGGGTTGACCTCGGGGTCGATAGCGGCCACGAGCACGAATCGGTCGGCTTCGTCCGGCAACCCGTCGAACGACACACAGATTGCGGCCTTGTCAGGCGCGGTGGCGGGAAGAGCGCGCACAGCGCCGTCCGGTGTGTGCGGATTGTTGAAGAAGACGAAGTGATCGTCGCTGAGGACGCGCTTGCCACGGCAGACGAGCGCACACACGTCCAGGGCGACGCTTCCGGTCCACGACATGCCCAGCACGTTGTAGTCGTCGGGCAACGGGGTGTCCGAACCCGGCAGGGTGGGCGACGCCGCAGTCCGAGGCCCACCCTGGCCCAGCCGTCCCCGCAGCCCGTGACGGTGCAGCAGGTCGACGAGCTCAGTGCCCGAGATCAGTTCCAGTGGCTTGCCGTTGGCGAAGGTGTGTGAGCCAGGGCCGAAACCCGAAGTCGTCACCAAGACGCCCTTGTTGGCGCCGGCATCCTGCACGGTCCCGTACAAGTCCCGTACAGCGGTGGGCGGAACGGTGTTGCGGTAGCGCTTCACCTGCACGACGATCTTGCCGCCGCGGATCGGCGTCGGATCCAGGGCATCGACGTCCACGCCGCCATCGTTGGAGCGTTGGGTGGTGACCGCCTGCATCCCCATGGCCCGGAAGAGATCGGCAACGAGATTCTCGAAGGCGATCGGATCCATGTCGTACAGGTCGGGTTCTTCATCGCCGCCATGCGTGACAACGCGGTTTCCCACTTCCTGTGGCCGGCGACTCGGCCGTACTGGCGTGAGTTGGTCGGGTCGAGCCGACAGTTGCCCGCGCAGAGCGTCGGCCAGGCAGCTGCCTGCGTCCACCTGCGCCAAGTGCAGGGTGCGGAACGTGGAGCGTGAAGCCATGACGGTTGCCAGGTAGATGTGGCCCGGTCGGCCCGTCGTAGGGTCGTGCCCATCCACGAACCCGTTCAAGGTCACCGATTCGAGCGCGCTCAGCTCATCCGCGGCAAAGAGTTCGTGCAGGACGAGCAGCATGCACTGCGCGAGAATCTCCCGGTACAGGGCGCGACGCTGACCCGCTGGGCGGGGCGTCTCCTTGTCCTGATCCACCCCGGACATGTACCGAACGGCCTTGACCTCGGGGATGATGCCGTAGGCGGGCAGCTCCCAGTCCAGCACCAGCTGTCGAGCTGCTGGATCGTAGGCGGCCACCACCTGACGTGGGAAACCCTCCGGCCAGGCAGTGGAGGCGTAGAGAGCGCCGGAGAAATACTCGACCACCGACTCAGGATCGCCGAGTCTTACTGCCTCCGTCACCTCGGCGATGCCCGAGTTGTGTCGGCGCACCTCGGCCAACTGGGCTTCGGCCCAATGCTGGTACTCCCGCTGATACACCGCCAACTGATGTTGCCGCTGAGTCTCCGCCGTCTGGGCGGCGTGCCAGTCCCGCTCGAAGCGCGCCCTTGCCTCTGCCTGCGCCTGGGCCCGACGATTGGCGCTCCACCCGCTCTGCGTTTGGTACTGCTGGAAATCCGGCATGGGCACGGGCTGCGCCAGTGCTCCTGGAGCGAAGGGCTGGACCTCCTCGGGGCGCAAGAGAGAGGAAGCCCTGAAAGCCGGAGCCTGACAGCCCGTCGCGAGCAGTCCTTGCAGTGACGCAACCTGTGCGTCCAGTTCCTCCGTGCGGCGCAGAGCCTCTGCCTGCCTGTACTCACGGTGACTCTGTGCAGCCCGCCTCTGATAGGCACGTGCTTGCTGCGCGTCTTGTCTCCGCCGTCTGGCTTCTGCTTCCATCTGGCGCTGCTGCTGTCGTTGCATTTCAGCCCAGACGCCGACAAAGCCGGTAGAGCGACGACTCATGTGGTGCTGGCCCTCCCCGAGGCACTCTGGTTGTCCCCACAACCAGTTGTAACGAGACGACTCTATCCAGCAATTGCCGTGACGCATATCCACTCGTCATGGACAACCGCTCGTACCGTCCCGCAGGTCAACGTGAGCATGACCAGCTGTGGCACTACTCCCGCAGCGCGGGCCGCGCGTAGGGGAGTCCAAGAAGAGCGGGACGTCGCTGGGATCAGACAAACGGGGCCGGCTGGTTCCCCGCCCCTGAGCTCGCCTTCGTCACCCTCGCGGTCATGGGCGGATGCCCTTCCAGGGGCACACGGCACCACAGACTCGCCGGGACCAGCGTTTCTTGCCCGATCGGTGTCGCCCCTGCTGGAGAGCGACGGGTACGGGAAGCCTGCACGGACACCCGATCGTCGCCGTACGCTCGAATCATGAGCGCCAACATCGGCAAGCGGCTTCAAGAAGTACGCAAGCGGCGTGGCATGACACAGCGTCAGCTGGCGAGCGATTCCGGCGTTTCTCTCTCCTTGATCCGGAAACTGGAGCAGGGGGAGAGGGCTGACACGCGCCTGGAGACGGCGCGCCAACTGGCGCAGACGCTGCGCGTGCCAACGACAAGCCTCATCGCCGATCACGAGGATGCCCCAGACGCGGCGCCCGGTTCGTTTGAGCGTTGGGAGGCTGTCCGGCGTGCTCTGTTGGCTCCAGTGCATGCCGACGGCCTGAGCGAGGAGCCGACCGCAAACGGCGTACAGGAGGCCCTGGAGTCTGCCCTGCCGCTCTTCTCCGGTGACCGTTTCGCGGAGCTGAGCGTTATTCTTCCGCCGTTGCTCCGGGATACCGATCTCATCGCCGACAGCGGACCCCAAGGACGAGCGATCCGTGTCCGGCTCACGCAACTGACAGGCTGGCTACTCACCCAGACACGGCAGTTCGAGGCGGCGGACATCGCCCTCACGCGATCTCTCGACGACGCCTCGGACCGGCTACAGGCAGCGGCGACCGTGAGTACTCAGTGCTGGCTCCTGCTACGTCGCGGTCGGCTGGCCGAGGCGCGAGAGCTGGCAACCAGGTGGGCGGATGAAGTGGAGCCGCGCATCTCGCGGGCGACTCCAGCGGAACTGAGCGCGTGGGGGTGGCTGCTGTTGCGGTCCTCCGCTGCCGCGATCCGGGACAACCGGCCCGGGGAGGCCGAGGACACCTTGCGGTACGCCAACTCTGCGGCGGTGGCGATGGGACGCGAGTTCGCGCCGCGTGACGACTTCTTGCAAGCCTTCGGCCCGGTAACGGTGGCTCTGAAGCGTGCCGAGAACGCCATGATCGTCGACAAGCCGGACCTGGTGCTCAAGCTCGCGGCACGCATCCCCACCGGAGGCATGCGACCCACGTCCAACAACCGCAATCGTCACCTCTTGGACGTGGCGGAGGCACACGTCCGCTCGCGCGACTACGCGAAGACGGTTGAGGTCCTGCAAGGCATCAGCGCGGTCGCGCCCCAGTGGCTGCCCAACCAGCGGTACGCACGAGACATCTTCAACCGGGTGATCGCCCGTCGGCGCGCTCTCACGCCAGAGATGCGGAGCCTTGCCGACGCGATCGGTGTACCACTGTGACGCGGTGTGGCACTTCGGTCTGACACCTCGCGAAAGTGCCATTGAGGCGTGTCTGCGCTGTTACCTAGCGTCATTGGCATGGCGACTCAAGGAAGAGAAGCAGAGACGGCCGTGCCCGAGGTTGGGGCGCTGATGTACGACCCGGCGACGCGCAATGTCGGGGAGTACCAGGGAGCGGCAGGGCCCCACGCCATGCTGAGGCCGATGGGCGGCGGTCGTGAGTGGGAGGCAGACCCGACACGTATTCGCCCAGCCACGGTGGCGGAAAGGCTCAGCGCTGGTGTGAAGGCCGCCAACCTGCGAGCGGAGCGGGGCCTGTGAGCGCACGTTCGGTAATCCGTCACGAGACGTGGACGCTGGCGCCGGACCGCGAGCCGGACGCGGAGCCAACCACGTACGCGATGGAGTGCGCGGTGTGTGGGGAGTCCTCGGCGGCCAACCGGGACTTCGCCTACCCGCAAGGCTGGGCGCTGTCGCACTCCGGCCGGAACCCGTCGCACCACACCTTCCGGGAGGTCATCATCCGCCCGTGGCGCACTTGGCGGCACTTGTGATGCGCCGTTTCCTGGGCTGGTTACGCCGCTGCGCCGGACCGCCCGAGCACTGACAGACGAGGGTCACATGCCACAACAGGCTGGCCGGGACAGGCGTCAAGCTAAGACGGTGTCCTACGCGTAGGACACCGTCTAACTGATCGTTTCAGAATGAGGTTCGGAGTCGTCTCAAGCAGATGATGCTGCAGGCGAGTTGGAGTAGGCCGAGGTGG